>NZ_AJML01000022.1:0-138818 GCF_000259525.1 Streptococcus sp. SK140
TAAGTCAATTTCATAATAAAAACACCCCAAAAGTTAGATTTTTTCTGTCTAACTTTTGGGATGCAGTTCACTTTTGTCCCGCTTTTTATTTGTGCTTAATCTTTTTTCTTGCTAAGTCCATAAGCTGTGAGAGCAGTCATAAGACCAGTAGCAATCAACCATTCTGAACCTTGGCTTCCTGTTTCAGGAAGTTTATTATCTTTTGCTACAGGAGCTGGGCCTTGAGGAAGAGCTTTGTTTTCCTCAACAGGAACAGTTGCTGGAGCTGGTTCATTTGGAATATCTAATTTTGGTTTTTCTTCAGCGATAGCTGCTTGACCATGTTCATCACCGACATGAGTGACAGGGTTGCCAACTTCGATCACTTGAGCGACTGGTTCTTGAGCTACAACGCTAGTAACCAATGTTTTAACTTCAGATCCATCAGCAGCAGTAGTCACAGAGTAGAAATGGCTACGACGACCGTTGACACCTGCAGTTACTAGACGAGTTTGTCCCTTAGGTAGCGAAGGAGTCTCGCGAGTGATCGTTGTAAATGGAATTTCTTCGTCCTCGATCACAACACGTGGTTTTGCATCTGCAACAGGAGCTTGACCTTTTTCGTCTCCTACATGTGTTGTTAATGTTCCAACTTCGACAACTTGATTGACAGCTTCTTTCGTTACTTGATTTTCAAGAACTGTTTCTGTCTGCTTGCCATTTTCAGTCACAACTGAAAGATACTTAGTACGTTCTCCTTTGACACCAGCAGTGATGACTTTCTCTTGTCCTGCTGGAAGGTTAGGATTTTCTTTCTTAACGATCTCAAACGGAATTTCTTCTGTCTTAACAAGAAGCTCTGGTCGATTTTCAACTGTAGCAGCAGTTTCACTCTCATCGAGGCTTCCTGAGTGAGTGGCAGCTGGTTTAAGACCAAGTCTAGCAGCTTTGAGATTAGCTACAAGTGTATCTAACTCAGCTTGTTTATTACGATTGAGGTTGTAGTTAAGAGCGTCTTTAGCAACCTTGAGAGCGTCGAGACTTTCTGTGCTATATCCTTCTAAGTTTTCAGGGATTTGAGCAAGTTCTTCGCGTAGCGCTTTGTAGTTAGCACGGAAATAGTCCTTGTTGTGGTCTGCAAAAGCAGTCATGAGTTCAAAGATTTCTTCTTCCTTGTATTCTGCGCTTGGTCGATCAGCCCAGATAGCTAACATACTACCAACAGTAGGTAGGTCAACTTCAGGATATTTAGTTGATGCTAGTTGGTTAAATGGAGTTTTTTCAGTATTTTCAATAGCTTTCTTGAGGAAGCCACCACCATCTTCTGGTTTTTGACCGAGAATGTAGTACCAATCTCCATTCGTGTTAAGGAATTTATAGCCTTTGCTTGCTAGGTATTGAGGAGACGCAAGGTTGTAACCCCACCAGCCTTTAGACCAGTAAGAGATGATAACGTCTTTATCAAACTCAACATCATCCTTGTCTTCGTAGTAGAAGCCATCGTTAAAGGCCATTGGTTGAAGACCTTTTTCTTTAGCCATGGCAGCTAGGCTATTAGAGTATTCAGCAAATTTGCCGTAGAGACCATACCACTTGAGGTAGTACCAACCTTGAGCATTGGTAGCGTCATTAGCATACTCATCTGTACCATAGTTAAAGATCTTAGTCTTGCCTGCAAAGAAGTCCATGTACTTACCGATAAGGGCTTTTGTAAAGTTCATTGCTTCTTCGTTTTCAAGGTCCATAGTTGTTTTTGAAACCTTGTCAAAGTTAGCTTGAGGGTTTGCGATGCCTAATTTTTCCATAGCGACAAGCATAGCATCCATGTGACCTGGGCTATTGATAGCTGGGATTAGTCCAATACCTTTGTCCTTAGCATACTGGATAAGCTCAGTGATTTCAGCTTGGTTCAAAGTAGTTCCGTTAGGATCATCGTAGTAAGATTTTGTTCCTTCGATGATGGCCTTTTTCACATCGTCGCTTGCATAAGTCTTGCCGTTTGCTGAGATACTCATATCATCAAGTAGGAAGCGAAGTCCATCGTTTCCAAGGAGCAAGTGAAGGTCAGAGTAACCGAGTTCGCTGGCTTTATCTACGATACGTTTAAGTTGGTCGAGCGTGAAGTATTTACGTCCAGCATCGATAGAGATAACCTTGTTCTTAGCTAGTTTTTCAACTTCACGTTTAGCATCTTCTTCTTTTTGAGCTTCTGGAGTGAAGGTCAAGTTGCTAACAGCTTCTTGGAGTTTTGCGATCGCTTGATCAATAGTATCTTGTTGAGCACGGCTGAGGTTGCTATCGAGAGAACGGATGGCTTTTTCAGCTTCTTTAACGGCTGCAATACTTTCTTCTGTGTAGCGAGTAAGGTCTGTTGGAACTTCTTTCAGAGCTTGTTCAGCAGACTCGTAATCAGCAGCGAAGTATTCAGCATTTGAGTTTGCGAATTGACGCATGAGTTTGAAGAGACGAGATGGAGAGTAGCGAGCAGATGGAGTATCAGCCCAAGCCGCTACCATACCACCGATAATAGGAACGTCAGCTCCTTCAGTTTTTGGAACAGAAGTAATCGGTGTACTCTTAATACCGTTCAATCCTTGATCAAGGTTGTACCAACCTTGCCCGTCAGCATTACGGCCGAGAACGTAGTACCAAGCATCGTTAGTATTGAGGATTTCGTGTCCTTTTTCAGCTAGTAATTTAGAAGAAGCGACATCGTAACCGCCCCAGCCACCAGTCCACATAGAGACGATGATGTCCTTGTCAAAGGTACCAAAACTTGTATCGCTATTATAGTAGATACCGTCATTGAAGGCCATAGGTTTTAGACCGTGAGATTTGACGATACGAGCTAGGTCATTAGCATAGGCGATGAATTTGTCATAGCCCTTGTCTGGGAATCCATCTTCTGGATACCATTTATAGGCTTGAAGAACGCTCCATCCTTTAGCATCCGTAGCATCGTTAGCGTACTCATCCAAACCGATGTTGAAGATTTCAGATTTACCAGCAAAGTAGCCTGCATACTTATCAATCAAAGCTTTTGTGAAGGCAACTGCTTTTTCATTGTCAAGGTCGACAGTACGTGCTGATTCTTTACCAAAATAGTTAAAGTTAGGCTTTTCAATACCCAGTTCTTTCATGGCATTGAGGATAGCATCCATGTGACCAGGACTGTTAACAGATGGGATAAGGCCGATACCTTTATCCTTAGCATAGTTAATCAAGTCGGTCATTTGACTTTCAGTTAGATGATTGCCGTTTGGATCGTTGTAGTAGGCGTTTGTTCCATTTTCAACAGCGCGTTTGACATCGTCGCTCGCATAAGTCTTGTCTCCTACAGTTAGGGACATATCATCTAGCATAAAGCGCAAGCCGTCATTTCCGACTAGGAGATGAAGATCAGTATAGCCATAGTGTTTGGCTTTGTCGATGATTTCTTTCAGTTGTTCAGGAGAGAAATATTTACGCCCTGCATCGATTGAAACGATTTTCTTTTTAGCTAGTTTTTCATTGACTTGAGCTGCTTTCTCTGTAGCGACTACAGGAGCTTCAACTTTAGCAACTTCTTTGTTTTCTGCCTTTTCTGGTTCTGGCTGCTTAGCTTCTTCAGTTACTTCTGGTTTTGCTGGAGTTTCTTCGGTTGTAACAGTTTTTTCTACAATAGGTGCAGGAGTAGCTTCAACTTTTGGTGCTTCAGTGTTTGTTACAGGTGTCACTGGAGCTGCAGGAGCTACGGCTTCTGGTGTAGGACTAGTTTCAAGTTTTTCTTCGCTGGCCTGTGGAGACGACTCTTCTGCGGCTTGGATAGTAGGTTGATTCTCTGTTGCAGTAGGTACGACTCCATCAGCGGCAACAGCTTGTGCATGAAAGGCAAAGCCGATCAAGACAGAAGCTGCTCCGATTGCGTATTTACGAATAGAGAAACGCTGTTTATTTTCTGGTTTCATTAAATAACCTCCTAATTTATTGTTTTGGTAGCGTTTTCACAAACTAATTCCATTGTATTATCTGAATCTAGTAAAGTCAAGTATTTTAATAAAATACCTATAAAAAATATAAGAAGTTATTTAATTTGAACTGCTTTTCAATTTTTGCTCTGTTTTTAGTAAAATTTCTCCAAATTATAGTTTAAAGTCATTTGATATTTCCTACTAAAAGCTGGCGTGCTATAATGAAAAACAGAAAAGCCTGAAACAATTGTCTCAGACTTTTAAGTTTAGTGATCGCGATCACATGAGATAAATTTAATCTTATAGAAATCAGAACGTTTGTAAGTTTCAATGTATTCCAACACTTGGCCGGTTGACTCAAGTTTAGTTGTCTTGGTTTGGAGAACAGTTGGGAATTGAGCGTCGATTCCTAGGATAGAAGCAGCATGTTCTGGAGTTGGAAATATAATTTCATTGATTTCTTCAAAATGCTCGTCATTCATGTGAATGTGGTAGTCCAATTTGAAACGATTATAGATAGAACTATAGTATTCAAGATTTGGATAGTTTGCATTGATGTATTGTTCAGGGATATAAGATGTGTGGTAGATATAAGTAACACCGTTAGATTCACGGATACGTTCGATTTTGTAATAAAATTGATCGCCACGCAATCCCAATTTTTCTAAGTAGTTAAGATCGTTACCGCGTTCAATGGAAAGAACAGTGACTTTATCGTCCTTGGTTTCAAAAATTTCTACATCAGAAAATTCTACGAGTTTGTGCTTGCGAGCGCGAGCCACAAAGGTTCCCTTTCCTTGTTGGCGGACAATATAACCGTCTTTAGCAAGGTCGTTTAAGGCGCGAACAACAGTGATCGAACTTACGTCATACATTGCAATCAATTCTGCTTCAGTGTAGAACTTGTCGCCACTTGCAAATTGACCTGAAATGATTTTGTTTTTCAATTCATCTTTGATATATTGATACTTTGGAATTGCCATATTTTTACCTCATTTTTTCCTTCTCCATCTTCGATTTTACCATAAATAGTTTGAAAATGATAGTAAATAATGTAAAAAAATAAAATAATATTCTAAGTGATTGACTTACATATTATTTACGGTTATAAACTCATACATTTATGCTATCTAGATCGAAAATATTTAAGAAAAAAATTTTTTTACAAGAATTTTAGAAAACAATTCAGTAAAAAAAAGAAAAATTTTAAATAATTTTCGAAAAATCTATTGACAAGATGGATTCATTAGTTTATCATTTAATATAACAACAAATGAAAGCGCAAACGGAAAAGTATGGGGTGGTAAAATGACAAGGTTTAAAATTGAGGATGATTTTTACCTAGATGGGGAACCATTCAAAATTTTATCTGGTGCCATTCATTATTTTAGAATTCCTGAAGAAGACTGGTATCATTCATTGTACAATCTCAAGGCTTTAGGTTTTAACACTGTTGAAACATATGTCGCTTGGAATTTACATGAACCAACTGAGGGAAACTTCAATTTTGAAGGCAATCTTGATATTGAAAAATTTCTTCAGACAGCTCAGGACTTAGGCTTGTATGCTATTGTTCGGCCATCTCCCTTTATCTGTGCAGAGTGGGAATTCGGTGGTTTACCAGCATGGCTTTTAAATAAAGACATGCGAATCCGTTCCTCTGATCCAGCCTTTATAGAAATGGTAGGACGCTACTATGATCATTTACTTCCACGTTTTGTTCCAAGATTGTTGGATAATGGTGGTAACATCCTCATGATGCAGGTTGAAAATGAGTACGGTTCATACGGTGAGGACAAAACCTACTTGCGTGAGATTCGTCGATTGATGGAAGAACGTTCAGTGACTTGTCCGCTCTTTACATCTGATGGTCCGTGGCGAGCAACTCTGAAAGCTGGTACCTTGATTGAAGATGATCTCTTTGTGACAGGGAACTTTGGTTCAAAAGCTAACTTTAACTTCTCGCAAATGCAAGAGTTCTTTGATGAGTATGGCAAGAAATGGCCACTCATGTGTATGGAATTCTGGGATGGATGGTTTAACCGATGGAAAGAACCAGTCATTACGCGTGAGCCAGAGGAGTTAGCAGAAGCCGTACATGAGGTACTGGAGCAAGGCTCTATCAACCTTTACATGTTCCACGGTGGAACCAACTTTGGTTTTATGAATGGTTGTTCAGCTCGAGGAACTATTGATTTACCACAAGTAACATCTTATGATTATGACGCTCTCCTTAATGAAGCTGGGAATCCAACTGCTAAATACATGGCAGTTAAGAAAATGATGGAGACTTACTATCCTGAGTATCCACAATTAGAACCGCTTTACAAAGAGAGCATGGAAGTTGAAAACATTCCACTGGTCGAGAAAGTTTCTCTATTTGAAACCTTGGATAGCCTAACAAGTCCAACTAAAAGTCTCTATCCTAAGAAAATGGAAGAGTTGGGACAAAGCTACGGTTATCTACTCTATCGTACAGAAGCTAGTTGGGATGCAGAAGAAGAACGTATCCGTATCATTGACGGTCGAGACAGAGCTCAGCTATTTGTAGATGGTAAATGGGTCGCAACTCAATACCAGACAGAAATTGGTGAGGACATCTTCTATCAAGGAGAAAAGAAAGCGCTCTCTCGATTTGATGTCTTGGTAGAAAATATGGGGCGTGTCAATTACGGGCATAAGTTCCTAGCAGATACACAACGAAAAGGGATTCGTACAGGTGTCTGCAAAGACCTACACTTCATGCTGAACTGGGAACACTATTCGCTTCCACTAGATAATCCTGAAAAGATTGATTTCTCAAAAGGATGGACAGAAGGACAACCTGCTTTTTACGCCTATGACTTTGAAGTTGAGGCTCCGAAGGACACCTACTTAGAACTATCTGAGTTTGGTAAAGGGATTGCCTATGTCAATGGTCATCATCTCGGACGTTTCTGGAATGTCGGTCCAACCTTATCGCTTTATATTCCGCACAGCTATCTCAAGGAAGGTGCTAACCGCATCATTATCTTTGAAACTGAAGGGGAATATAGAGATCACATATACTTAACTCGTAAACCTACACTAAAACATATAAAGGGGGAAAATTTATGACAATTGTAGGATGCCGTATTGATGGACGTTTGATCCACGGACAAGTAGCAAACCTTTGGTCTGCTAAACTGAATGTTTCACGTATCATGGTCGTTGACAATGAAGTTGTTAACAACGATGTTGAAAAGAGCGGATTGAAACTTGCAACACCACCAGGTGTAAAACTTAGTATTTTGCCAGTTGAAAAAGCTGCAGCCAATATCCTTGCTGGAAAATATGATAGCCAACGTTTGTTTATCGTTGCTCGTAAACCAGACCGCTTCCTTGGATTAGTGGAAGCAGGGGTACCGCTTGAAGCAGTCAATGTTGGTAATATGTCTCAAACACCAGAAACACGTTCTATCACACGTTCAATCAACGTTGTAGATAAAGACGTAGAAGATTTCCACAAATTGGCGGAAAAAGGTGTTAAACTTACTGCTCAAATGGTTCCAAATGATCCAGTTTCAGACTTTTTGAGCTTATTAAAATAGGAAAAAATTTTTAGGAGGTCATTGTTATGATACAATGGTGGCAAATTTTACTTCTCACTTTGTACTCAGCTTATCAAATCTGTGATGAGTTGACTATCGTTTCTTCTGCAGGTTCCCCTGTATTCGCTGGTTTCATTACTGGTTTGATCATGGGAGATTTGACAACTGGTTTGTTTATCGGTGGTAGCTTGCAGTTGTTCGTACTTGGGGTAGGTACCTTTGGTGGTGCTTCTCGTATCGACGCAACTTCTGGTGCGGTTCTTGCGACTGCTTTCTCAGTTTCACAAGGTATCGAAACTGACCTTGCGATCACTACAATCGCTGTACCAGTAGCGGCACTTTTGACTTACTTCGACGTACTTGGTCGTATGACTACTACATTCTTCGCACACCGTATTGATGCTGCGATCGAACGCTTTGACTATAAAGCTATCGAACGTAACTACCTTCTTGGTGCGCTTCCATGGGCTGCTTCTCGTGCCCTTCCAGTATTCTTCGCGCTTGCTTTCGGTGGAGAATTCGTACAAGGTGTTGTAAACCTTGTTAAAGAATACCAATGGGTTGCAGACGGTTTGACTCTTGCAGGTCGTATGCTTCCAGGTCTTGGATTCGCTATCTTGCTTCGTTACCTTCCAGTTAAACGTAACCTTCACTACCTTGCTATGGGATTCGGTTTGACAGCTATGTTGACTGTACTTTACTCATATGTAACAGGTCTTGGTGGAGCAGTTGCTGGTATCATTGGCACTCTTCCTGCTGACGTTGCTGAAAAAATTGGCTTTGCAAACAACTTCAAAGGATTGTCTATGATCGGTATCTCTATCGTGGGTATCTTCCTTGCAGTTGTTCACTTCAAGAACAGCCAAAAAGTTGCTGTAGCAGCACCTTCTACACCATCAGAAAGTGGGGAAATTGAAGATGACGAATTCTAATTACAAATTAACAAAAGAAGATTTTAATCAAATTAACAAACGTAGCTTGTTCACTTTCCAATTGGGATGGAACTACGAGCGTATGCAAGCATCAGGTTACCTTTACATGATCTTGCCACAATTGCGTAAAATGTATGGAGATGGAACTCCTGAGTTGAAAGAAATGATGAAAGTTCATACTCAATTCTTCAACACTTCACCATTCTTCCACACAATCATCGCTGGTTTTGACCTTGCTATGGAAGAAAAAGATGGCGTTGGCTCAAAAGATGCGGTTAACGGTATCAAGACAGGTTTGATGGGACCATTCGCTCCTCTTGGAGATACTATCTTTGGTTCACTGGTACCTGCTATCATGGGATCTATCGCTGCAACAATGGCTATCGCTGGTCAACCTTGGGGTATCTTCCTTTGGATCGCAGTTGCAGTAGCGTATGACATCTTCCGTTGGAAACAATTGGAATTTGCCTACAAAGAAGGGGTTAACCTTATCAACAACATGCAAAGCACTTTGACAGCTTTGATTGAAGCTGCATCTGTTCTTGGTGTATTCATGATGGGTGCTCTTGTAGCAACAATGATCAACTTTGAAATTTCATACAAATTGCCAATCGGTGAGAAAATGATTGACTTCCAAGATATCTTGAACTCAATCTTCCCACGCTTGCTTCCAGCAATCTTCACAGCATTCATCTTCTGGTTGCTTGGTAAGAAAGGTATGAACTCAACTAAAGCAATCGGTATTATCATTGCTCTTGCTGTTGGACTTTCATTCATCGGTAAATTCTTACTTGGAATGGGCGCATAATTTATGAGTAAATCATTGATTTTAGTGAGCCATGGACGTTTCTGTGAAGAACTTAAAGGTAGCACAGAAATGATTATGGGTCCACAAGAAAATATTCATGCAGTTGCTCTTCTTCCAGAAGATGGACCAGAAGATTTCACTGCAAAATTTGAAGTTGCTGTCGAAGGTTTGGATGATTTCCTAGTCTTTGCTGACCTCCTTGGTGGAACACCATGTAATGTGGTGAGCCGTCTGATTATGGAAGGTCGTGACATTGAACTTTATGCAGGAATGAATCTTCCAATGGTTATCGAGTTTATCAATGCGAGCCTAACCGGTGCTGATGCAGATTATAAGAGTCGTGCTTCAGAAAGCATTGTCAAAGTTAATGATTTATTGGCTGGCTTTGACGATGACGATGAAGATGAATAAGGTGTAATAACAGAAATACTGTTAGAACATATTTCATAGAATATAAATGGGAATGGGGCTTACTCCCATTCCCATATTTTAAATAAAAAACAATATAATAATAGATTAGAGGAACTCAATGCTAGATTACACAAAAGAAGAATTGCTTGAGTTGGGGGCAGAAATCACAACTCGCGAAATTTACCAACAACCAGACGTTTGGAAAGAAGCTTTTGAAGCTTATCAAGCACGACGAGATGAAATTGCAGCCTTTTTACAAGGAATTGCTGACAAACATGACTACATCAAGGTTATCCTGACTGGTGCTGGAACTTCTGCTTATGTAGGTGATACTCTCGTTCCTTACTTCAAGGAAGTTTATGATGAACGTAAATGGAATTTTAATGCTATTGCGACAACTGATATCGTAGCAAACCCACAAACTTATTTGAAAAAAGATGTGGCGACTGTTTTGGTATCATTCGCGCGTAGCGGGAACTCACCTGAGAGTGTGGCAACAGTTGACTTGGCCAAGTCATTGGTTGATGAACTTTATCAAGTGACTATTACTTGTGCTGCTGAAGGAAAATTGGCTCTCCAAGCGCATGGTGATGACCACAACCTCTTGTTGCTACAACCAGCTGCTTCTAACGATGCTGGCTTTGCTATGACTTCAAGCTTCACTTCAATGATGTTGACAGCACTTTTGGTATTTGATCCAACAGAATTTGCAGTTAAAGCTGAACGTTTTGAAGTGCTTTCTAGTCTTGCTCGTAAAGTTCTTGACAATGTGGCAGATGTGAAAGAGTTGGTTGACCTAGACTTTAACCGAGTGATTTACTTAGGTGCAGGTCCATTCTTCGGACTTGCTCATGAGGCACAACTGAAAATTTTGGAATTGACTGCAGGTCAGGTTGCCACAATGTATGAAAGTCCAGTCGGCTTCCGTCACGGCCCAAAATCTCTTATCAATGAAGATACTATAGTTTTAGTTTTTGGTACTACAACGGACTATACTCGTAAGTATGACTTAGACTTGGTTCGTGAAGTTGCAGGGGACCAAATCGCTCGTCGCGTTGTTCTCTTGAGTGACCAAGCCTTTGGCCTTGAAAATGTTAAGGAAGTAGCGCTTGGCTGCGGTGGCGTTTTGAATGATGTTTACCGTGTCTTCCCTTATATCGTTTACGGTCAGTTATTTGCTCTCTTGACTTCGCTTAAGGTTGGAAATAGACCAGATACACCATCACCTACAGGTACAGTAAACCGCGTCGTTCAAGGTGTCATTATTCACGAGTTTGAAAAATAAGGAAGAATCTATGAGTAAATTAACATTAAGCCCAAATAAACGTGCATGTTTGGAAAAACTCTCTGATGAGAATGGTATCATCTCAGCTCTTGCCTTTGACCAACGTGGTGCTTTGAAACGCCTTATGGCTCAATACCAAACAGAAGAGCCAACAGTAGCTCAAATGGAAGAACTTAAAGTCTTGGTAGCAGATGAATTGACAAAATACGCTTCATCTATGCTTCTTGACCCTGAATACGGACTTCCTGCAACAAAAGCTCTTGATCCAAATGCAGGTCTTCTCCTTGCTTATGAAAAAACAGGATACGATACAACAAGTACAAAACGCTTGCCTGACTGCTTGGATGTTTGGTCTGCAAAACGTATCAAGGAACAAGGTGCAGATGCTGTGAAGTTCTTGCTTTACTATGACGTAGATAGCTCTGACGAACTCAACCAACAAAAACAAGCCTACATTGAACGTATCGGTTCTGAGTGTGTGGCAGAAGATATTCCATTCTTCCTTGAAATCCTTGCTTACGATGAAAAAATTGCTGATGCAGGTTCTGCTGAATACGCTAAAGTAAAACCACATAAAGTTATCGGTGCTATGAAAGTCTTCTCAGACCCATGTTTCAACATCGATGTCTTGAAAGTAGAAGTTCCAGTTAACGTGAAATACGTTGAAGGCTTTGGTGATGGAGAAATCGTTCATACACGTGAAGAAGCAGCTGCTTTCTTCAAAGCTCAAGACGAAGCTACTAATCTTCCATACATCTACTTGAGTGCAGGTGTATCCGCTAAACTCTTCCAAGAAACTCTTGTCTTTGCCCACGAATCAGGCGCAAACTTCAATGGAGTTCTTTGTGGACGTGCTACATGGGCAGGATCAGTTGAAGCTTATATCAAAGATGGTGAAGCAGCAGCTCGCGAATGGCTTCGTACAACAGGATTTGAAAACATCGATGAACTTAACAAGGTTCTTAAAACAACAGCTACTTCATGGACTGAACGTGTGTAAACTTCCCCCTTTATGTCCAAAAACCTAGTAAAAAAACTTTAAAACATTTTAAAAAAAAGTTGTATGTAAAGGTTTACAAAAAATCATTCTTGTGATATACTAAAGTCACAAGTTAATACAAAGTGAGTGTTACTAAGTAATATTAGGCATGATCACAGATGACTCAGAGGTATATTTTCTGAGTTCATTTGTGGTCATTTTTTATGCTCACAAAACTTAAATAATAGGGCAAGGAGGTTGCCATGTATCGGATATTAAATCCAATGAATAACAATGTTTCTCTCGTGCGTAATAGTAAGGGAGAGGAGTTGATCGTAATTGGTAAGGGTATTTCGTTCGGTAAGAAGAAGGGAGATTTGATTTCTGAGGATCAGGTTGAAAAAGTTTTCCGGATGAAAACAGAAGAGTCGCGAGAAAATTTTATAGCTCTTCTCAAGGATGTACCGCTTGATTTTATTACGGTCACTTATGAGATAATTGATAATCTTTCTAAAAAATATCAATATCCTGTCCAAGAGTATCTCTACGTCACTCTGACAGACCATATCTATTGTTCTTATCAGGCTATTAGTCAAGGACGCTATAAGGATAGTAACTTGCCTGATATTTCTGCCAAGTATCCCATCGCTTTTCAAATTGCACAAGAAGCTTTTGAAATTTATCGTCAAAAACTGACAGAAAATTTTCCTGAAGACGAGATCATTCGTATCGCTTATCACTTCATCAATGCAGAAGGTGAAAATGAAGTCGAAGTAGTTGAGTCGATTGATAAGAGAAAAGAAATTTTAAAAAGTGTTGAAAATGTTCTAAGAAGCTATGGTATTCAGAGAACACCAGATAATAATAATTTCTATGACCGCTTTATGATTCATCTCAATTATTTCTTGGATTATCTGGATCGTAGTCGCGATGATAATCAATCCTTGCTCGATATGGAAGAACATATAAAGAATACCTATCCAGAAGCATTCGAGATTGGTAGCAAAATTTATGAAGTCATTGCTCAGGAAACTGGTCTTGACCTTTACAAGAGTGAACGAGTTTATCTTGTTCTACACATCCAACGTTTATTATCATAACGCTTTACTAAAAAATATATAAGGAGAATTCTATCATGAATAGAGAAGAAGTAACATTGTTAGGTTTTGAAATCGTTGCCTATGCAGGTGATGCTCGTTCAAAATTATTGGAAGCTTTGAAGGCCGCTGAAGCTGGTGATTTTGCGAAAGCGGATAGCTTAGTTGAGGAAGCCGGTAGCTGTATCGCTGAAGCACACCACGCGCAAACGAGTCTTTTAACCAAGGAAGCTGCAGGTGATGATTTGGCTTATAGCGTGACCATGATGCATGGCCAAGATCATTTGATGACAACTATTTTGCTAAAAGATTTGATGCACCATTTAATCGAACTTTATAAAAGAGGAACTAAATAATGAATAAGTTAATTGCCTATATCGAGAAAGGGAAGCCTTTCTTTGAAAAACTATCTCGAAATATCTATCTTCGTGCTATTCGGGATGGATTTATCGCAGGAATGCCAGTCATTCTCTTCTCAAGTATTTTTATCTTGATTGCTTTTGTTCCAAACTCTTGGGGCTTTAAATGGTCTGATGAAGTAGTAGCACTTTTGATGAAACCTTACAGCTACTCTATGGGGATTCTAGCACTTTTGGTAGCTGGAACCACTGCTAAATCTTTAACAGACTCAGTTAACCGTAGTATGGAGAAAACCAATCAAATCAACTATATGTCAACGCTCTTAGCAGCTATTGTTGGTTTGCTGATGTTAGCAGCTGATCCAATCGAGGGTGGCTTTGCAACTGGTTTTCTTGGAACAAAAGGTTTGCTTTCTGCCTTTCTTGCAGCATTTGTAACTGTAGCTATCTATAAGGTTTGTGTCAAGAACAACGTTACTATTCGCATGCCTGACGAAGTTCCACCCAATATCTCACAAGTCTTTAAAGACGTTATTCCGTTTACGCTTTCAGTAGTTTCGCTTTATGCTCTTGACTTGCTCGCTCGTCACTTTGTTGGTGCAAGTGTAGCAGAATCAATCGGTAAATTCTTTGCACCATTATTCTCTGCAGCTGATGGCTATCTTGGTATTACAATTATCTTTGGTGCATTTGCCTTCTTCTGGTTTGTCGGTATTCACGGCCCATCTATCGTTGAACCTGCGATTGCAGCGATTACTTATGCAAATGCCGAAGTCAACTTGAACCTTCTTCAACAAGGTATGCACGCTGATAAAATCCTTACATCTGGTACACAAATGTTTATCGTCACTATGGGTGGTACAGGAGCAACTCTTGTAGTTCCATTCATGTTTATGTGGTTGTGTAAGTCTAAGCGTAATCGTGCCATCGGACGTGCTTCAGTAGTTCCAACCTTCTTCGGCGTAAATGAACCAATCTTGTTCGGTGCACCACTTGTTTTGAACCCAATCTTCTTTATTCCATTTATCTTCGCACCTATTGCAAACGTATGGATCTTTAAGTTCTTTATCGAAACTCTAGGCATGAACTCATTTACTGCCAACCTTCCATGGACTACGCCTGGGCCTCTAGGTATTGTTCTTGGTACAAACTTCCAGTTCTTGTCATTTGCTCTTGCAGCATTGTTAATCGTAGTGGATATTGCAATCTACTATCCATTCCTTAAAGTTTATGACGAACAAATTCTTGAAGAAGAACGTTCTGGTAAAGCCAACGATGAATTAAAAGAAAAAGTAGCAGCAAACTTTAATACTGCTAAAGCTGATGCTATCCTTGAAAAAGCTGGAGTAGAATCAGCACAAAATACAATTACAGAAGAAACCAACGTACTCGTTCTCTGTGCAGGTGGTGGAACAAGTGGACTTCTTGCAAATGCTTTGAATAAAGCTGCTGAAGAATACAATGTTCCTGTGAAGGCCGCTGCTGGTGGTTACGGTGCTCACCGTGAAATGTTGCCAGAATTTGACCTTGTTATCCTTGCTCCTCAAGTAGCATCAAACTATGAGGACATGAAGGCTGAAACAGATAAACTTGGAATCAAATTGGCTAAGACTGAAGGAGCTCAATACATCAAGTTGACTCGTGATGGTAAAAGTGCTCTTGCATTTGTTCAAGCGCAATTCGATTGACGATAGGGACTGTAAAACAGTCTCCTATCATCACGGAAATCGCTATGGCGAATTTCCTAATCGCTTTGTTAATTCGTCGGTAAAAAAATATCGTTTTTACCTCCTCATGTCACAATTCGACTAACCTTAGGGACTGTAAAACAGTCTCCTAACATCACGGAAATCGCTATGGCGAATTTCCTAATCGCCTTGTTAATTCGTCGGTAAAAAAATATCGTTTTTACCTCCTCATGTCACAATTCGACCAACCTTAGGGACTGTGAAACAGTCTCCTATCATCATGGAAATCGCTATGGCGAATTTCCTAATCGCCTTGTTAATTCTTCGGTAAAAAATATCGTTTTTACCTCCTCATGTCACAATTCGACTGACCTTGAGGACTGTAAAAGAGTCTCCGGATTATATATTAGTTTTCCCCCTTTATGTCACTATTTGGTGACTTTGTACAAGAAGTGAGACGGAGATGGATAGCTCACTAGCTCCTCTCCGCTCGCTTTTCATTTTATCCAATCAAGAAATAGGTGAAAAAATGACAAAAACACTTCCTAAAGATTTTATTTTCGGTGGCGCAACAGCAGCTTATCAAGCAGAAGGAGCTACGCATACAGATGGTAAAGGTCCTGTTGCCTGGGACAAATACCTAGCAGATAACTATTGGTACACAGCTGAACCAGCGAGTGATTTCTACCATAAATATCCAGTAGACTTAAAGTTGGCTGAGGAATATGGGGTAAACGGTATCCGTATTTCTATTGCTTGGTCACGTATTTTTCCAACTGGTTATGGTGAAGTCAATCCAAAAGGGGTAGAATTCTATCATAAGTTATTTGCTGAATGTCATAAACGTCATGTAGAACCATTCGTAACTCTTCACCACTTTGATACTCCTGAAGCTCTTCACTCAAATGGAGACTTCTTGAATCGTGAAAATATCGAACACTTTGTAGACTATGCTGCCTTCTGTTTTGAAGAATTCCCAGAAGTAAACTACTGGACAACATTTAATGAAATTGGTCCAATCGGTGACGGTCAATACTTGGTCGGCAAGTTTCCTCCAGGTATTCAGTATGACCTTGCCAAAGTCTTCCAATCCCACCACAATATGATGGTGTCTCATGCTCGTGCTGTGAAATTGTACAAAGACAAAGGCTACAAAGGTGAAATCGGGGTTGTTCACGCCCTTCCAACTAAGTATCCATTGGATCCTAAAAATCCTGCAGACGTTCGTGCTGCTGAGTTGGAAGATATCATCCATAACAAATTTATCTTGGATGCTACATACCTTGGACACTATTCAGATGCAACAATGGAAGGTGTAAACCACATCTTATCAGTAAATGGTGGTAGCTTGGATCTTCGTGACGAAGACTTTGCAGCACTTGAAGCAGCTAAAGATTTGAACGACTTCCTTGGAATTAACTACTACATGAGTGACTGGATGGAAGCCTTTGATGGTGAAACTGAGATCATCCACAATGGTAAGGGGGAAAAAGGAAGCTCTAAATACCAAATCAAAGGTGTTGGTCGTCGTGTAGCTCCTGATTATGTACCTCGCACTGACTGGGACTGGATCATTTATCCTCAAGGGCTATATGATCAGATCATGCGTGTGAAGGAGGATTATCCAAACTATAAGAAAATCTACATCACTGAAAACGGACTTGGATACAAAGATGAATTTGTGGACAACACTGTTTACGATGATGGCCGTATCGATTATGTGAAACAACATTTGGAAGTATTGTCTGATGCGATTGCCGATGGTGCAAACGTCAAAGGATACTTCATCTGGTCATTGATGGACGTCTTCTCATGGTCTAATGGTTATGAAAAACGTTACGGACTCTTCTATGTGGACTTTGAAACACAAGAACGCTATCCAAAGAAATCAGCTCACTGGTACAAAAAACTAGCTGAGAGCCAAGTGATTGAATAGTACAACTAGTTATTAGGTATAGAATTTAAGCGAGGAAAGTTTATGCTCAAAGATTTTATCAAATCAATCTATGAAAAAGTTTATATTATTAACTTTGATCATTGCTCTCATGTACCATCTTTGACCAAGGAGCAACTTGCAAGTCTTGGAAAATGGTATGTCTCGACAGGTAAGGAGTGGATTTGTCATTCAGACTATGAATTTGAAGAATTTCAAAAGCTATTTTTAAATTTTGTCAACGCAGAAGATAAGGATAACATTTCCTTTGTTTCGGATTTTATGCCATTTCAACACTAAAATATTATAAAGAGGAATCTATCTCATACTAGGGGATATTCCTCTTTTTTATCTAGATTTTACCTGAAAGTCAAAAAAATTCTTGACAGATTTATGTGATAGGAGTAAACTATTAACTAGTTAAATAACTGGTTAATTATATAGAGAACTAACTCACTCGCTCAAATCTTGTTTGAAATATAGAAAATAGGAGAGTTTTAAAAGTGATTTCGTTTTTCAGTTATATGCTTAACCAGTTAACGAAGTTCTTTAGGAAAAAGTGTAGTTCTTTATTTAACGAATAAATGAAATAGGAAGTGTGTTTAGATGAAAATCAATAAAAAATATGTTTTTGGTTCGGTAGCTCTTTTAGCATTAAGCCTTTCAAGTTATGAACTGGGGCGTTTCCAAGCGGTACAGACTAGCAAAGAGCCTAATCGTGTGGCTTATATAGAAGGGAATCAGGCTAGTACTAAGTCTGAAAATCTGACGCCAGATGAAGTTAGTCGGCGAGAGGGGATCAATGCTGAACAAATTGTTGTTAAAATTACTGATCAAGGTTATGTGACCTCTCATGGAGATCATTATCATTACTATAATGGCAAGGTTCCTTATGACGCTATCATCAGTGAAGAACTGCTGATGAAAGATCCGAATTATCAGTTGAAGGATTCAGACATTGTCAATGAAATCAAGGGTGGCTATGTGATTAAGGTAGACGGGAAATACTATGTTTACCTTAAGGATGCGGCTCATGCGGACAATATTCGTACAAAAGAAGAGATTAAACGTCAGAAGCAGGAACATAGTAGTAATCATGGGGGTGGTTCTAACGATCAAGCAGTAGTTGCAGCCAGAGCTCAAGGACGCTATACAACAGATGATGGGTATATCTTTAATGCCTCTGATATCATAGAAGATACAGGTGATGCTTATATTGTTCCTCATGGCGATCACTTCCACTATATTCCGAAGAGTGATTTGTCTGCCAGTGAATTAGCTGCTGCTCAAGCCTTCTTATCTGGTAAAGGTAGTCAATTAAGTACCGTTGAATATCGTTCAAGCAGAGGAGAAACAAGATCTAGTGTGAGAACTAGTCCATCTGAAACTCCTCAAAATCCTGCAACAGCTCCGGAGAGTCAAAATGAGGATTTAGCTAGTCTCCTTCAAGAATTGTACGCTTTGCCACTTAGCCAACGTCATGTGGAGTCTGATGGATTAGTATTTGACCCAGCACAGATTACAAAACGTACTGCAAATGGTGTGGCAGTTCCTCACGGGGATCATTTCCATTTCATTCCGTATTCGCAAATGTCTGCTTTGGAAGAAAAATTGGCTCGAAATCTGCCAATTGGAGGTCAGCCAATTCAAAGTCATGCTAATAATTCGAAACCAAGCAGTTCTGAGAAACCAAGTTCAACCATTAAACCAAACTTTAATCTCAATACGCCGGCACCGAATCGAGGAACTGGAGGAGCCTATACAACGGATGATGGGTATGTCTTTAGTCCGACAGATGTGATTGAAGATACAGGAGACGCTTTTGTTGTACCGCACGGCAATCATTTCCACTATATCCCTAAGAGTGATTTGTCAGCAGGAGAATTGGCTGCTGCCCAAGCTTATTGGAATGGTAAACAAGGCGCACATTCCTCTACAAGTTCAAGTAAACCAAGTAGTGATAATTCTAAGCCAGCTCAACCAAGTTTGACAGAGACTCCAAATCTGACTGTCACACCAACTTATCATCAAAATCAAGTGGAAGACATTCCGACACTCTTACGTGAATTGTATTCCAAACCTTTATCAGAACGACATGTAGAATCGGATGGTCTAGTCTTTGATCCGGCACAAATCATCAAACGTACAGCTAACGGTGTCGCAGTGCCTCACGGAGACCATTATCACTTTATCCCTTATTCACAAATGTCTGATTTAGAGCAGAAGATTGCAAGAATGATTCCGTTAAAAGGGCAAAATGCATTAAACGAAATTGTTACAGATATTAAACCTTTAGCATCAAAAGAAGTAGTTCATAAGTTCTTAGGACAACCAATCAAAGCTTATGGAAAAGGTTTAGATGGTAAACCTTATGATACGAGTGATGGATACATATTTACCAAAGAATCCATCGATTCTGTTGATAAATCAGGTGTTATTGCCAAACACGGAGATCATTTCCATTATATGGGATATGGTGAATTAGAACAATTCGAATTGGATGAAGTTGCTAAATGGATTCAAGAAACTGGTAAAAATCCAGATGACATCGTTTCTTTAGTTCACTCAGATGAGAAGGAAAGACCAAAGTTTGATTATAAAAAAGTAACTAATAAAATTTCTAGAAATAGTAAAGTTGGTTATATAATTAATGAAGGTGGTAAAGATTATTTTTATTCACGTGAAGAACTCGATCTTACTCAAATAGCTTTTTCTGAGCAAGAACTAATGCTTAAAGATAAAGATAATTATCGTTATGATATTGTAGAAACAGAAATTAAACCAAGATTAGCTGTTGATGTATCTAGCTTGCCTATGCATGCAGCCAATACTACGTATGATACTGGAACTTCTTTCATTATTCCGCATATCGATCACATTCACGTCGTACCTTATTCTTGGTTAAATAGTGAGCAAATAGCAACTATAAAATATGTAATGCAACATCCTGATGTGCGTCCTGAAGTTTGGTCAAAACCAGGTCATGATGATGCTGGATCTGTTATTGCTAATGTAACGCCTCTTGAAAATCGTGCCGGAATGCAGAATTGGCAAATTATCCATTCTGCTGAAGAAGTTCAGAAAGCTCTTGCAGAAGGTCGATTTGCAACTCCAGATGGTTATATTTTTGATCCGAAAGATGTATTGGCAAAAGAAACTTTTGTATGGGAAGACAATTCATTTAGTATTCCAAGAGCGGGAGGTGGTTCATTGAGAAGTATCACTAAATCCGACTTGTCAGAAGTAGAATGGAAAGAAGCACAAGACTTAATAGCAAAAAGAATAAAAGATAAAGAATCCAAAACTGAAACGTCTACACATCCTAATAAAGAATTAAAACCTGATTCAAACAATACTGAAAGTAGTGATAAGAATAATACTGCTGTAGATAAAAATGAGGAGCAACCGAAGAAAAATACAGGGGAGAATGAGACTGGTACAACCAACGAAATTCCTTCAGAAAATAAAGAGAATGCCAAAGAAGAAAATGACGATGATTTACCAGACTATGGGTTAGATAAAGTAACTTTAAATGAACATATAGAAAAGTTAGCGAAAATTGCCCAAATTGATCCTAAGTTTCTAATCTTTCAACCAAATGGGGTTCAGTTTTACAATAAAAACGGTGAATTAGTGATGTATGACATTAAGACACTAAAACAAATAAAACCTTAAAAGATTTTTATTAGTTATAATCTATTCGAAAGGATATTATTCGATTTTTGATTGAATAATGTCCTTTTCTTTGTTAAACACTGAAATTAGCTGTCTTAAAAAATGAATCAAGGAGTTCTAAAACAATTAAAAGTCAAATAATAAAATGACCAGTGAGAACTGATAATGAAATCTAGTTCTCACTTTTTTCATGAAAATCTATAAAAAATATTGACATTTTAAATTTTTAGGAGTAAAATGTTTACTAGTTAATTAAATGGTTAAATACTAGTTAAGGAGTTGTTATGAAAAAAAGAACTATCCTATGGCTCATGCTGGCCTTCTTTGCTCTCGTTTTAGGAGCTTGTGGACAAAAATCTAGTCAAGATAATAGCAGTGAAGCTAAGGGAATGAAGATTGTGACTAGCTTTTATCCTGTCTATGCTATGGTCAAAGAAGTTTCAGGTAATCTAAATGATGTTCGGATGATTCAGTCTAGTTCTGGTATCCATTCCTTTGAACCTTCTGCAAATGATATTGCAGCCATCTATGATGCCGATGTTTTTGTTTATCATTCTCATACATTAGAGTCATGGGCGGGAAGTTTGGATCCGAGCCTACAAAAGTCCAAGGTAAAGGTGTTGGAAGCATCAGAAGGTATGACCTTGGAGCGCGTGCCTGGGTTAGAAGATATGCAGGCTGGAGATGGCATTGATGAGAAGACCTTGTACGATCCTCACACGTGGTTAGATCCTGAAAAGGTTGCAGAAGAAGCACAGATAATTGCTGATAAGTTATCTGAATTAGACAGTGTCAACAAGGATACCTATCAGAAAAATGCACAGAACCTTAGTGCCAAGGCTCATGACTTAACTAAGAAATACCAACCCATCTTTGAAAAAGCTAATCAAAAGACATTTGTGACTCAACACACAGCCTTTTCATATTTGGCAAAACGATTTGGACTCAATCAGCTTGGGATTGCAGGAATATCTCCTGATCAAGAACCAAGCCCAAGACAATTGACTGAAATCCAGGAATTTGTAAAGACTTATAAGGTCAAAACCATCTTTACAGAGAGTAACGCTTCATCAAAGGTAGCTGATACACTTGTCAAATCAACAGGTGTGAGTCTGAAAACCCTCAATCCTTTAGAGGCAGACCCACAAAATGACAAGTCCTACTTAGAAAACCTAGAAGAAAATATGGCTATCTTAGCTGAAGAATTGAAACGAGGAGATTATGAAGATTAATAAAAAATATTTAGCAGGATCTGCAGTGGTCCTTGCTTTAAGTGTCTGCGTTTATGCTTTAAATCAACATCAAGCACCTGAGAAAAAAGATGACAATCGTGTTTCCTATGTTGACGGTAAAGGATCTGAAGCTAAGAAGAATGAATCTCTGACACCAGACCAAGTTAGCAAGAAGGAAGGAATAGAAGCTGAACAGATTGTTACCAAGATCACTGATCAAGGTTATGTGACGTCCCACGGCGACCATTTCCATTACTATAATGGTAAGGTGCCTTATGATGCTATCTTTAGCGAAGAACTGGTCATGAAAGATCCGAACTATCAGTTGCGTGATCAAGATATTGTCAATGAGATTAAAGGTGGCTATATCATCAAAGTGGACGGCAAATACTATGTCTATCTAAAGGATGCTAGCCATGCTGATAATGTCCGTACCAAAGAACAAATCGAGCAGCAAAAACAAGAACACACATCAGATAGTGGTAGTGCAAGTGAGGAAGTTCTTGCTGCCAGAGCACAAGGTCGATATACAACGGATGATGGTTATGTCTTTAATGCTGCAGATATTATTGAAGATACAGGGGATGCTTATATCGTTCCTCACGGTGGGCATTATCACTACGTTCCAAAGAGTGCCCTATCTTCAAGTGAATTAGCAGCAGCTCAAGCCTATCTAGCTGGAAGAGGAAGTCAACCAAGCCTAACGGATTATAAACCAAATCCAAGTGTTACACCAAGTTCTCAAGCCGATAGCCCAGCAACAAGCATCCCAGTAGATCAAGAGGATAGCCTCCAAAGTCTTCTTGCTCAGTTATATGCTTTACCAGTTAGTCAACGCTATCAAGAATCTGATGGTTTGGTATTTGACCCAGCTAAAATTACCAGTCGAACACCATCAGGAGTTGCGATTCCACACGGCAATCACTACCATTTCATTCCTTATAGTAGTATGTCTGCTTTGGAGCAAAAAATTGCTCGTTTGATACCACTTGGAGGTGCCCTAACACTAACAAAGCCGTTAGAAAATCAAAATAAACCAACAGTTCAGCGTGACCATGAAAATGTAACTCATAAGAACCATCATGAGGATGAACATGATCATGGCTTTGCAGCTGAGCGTGTGATTAGAGAAGATGAGCAAGGTTTTGTAGTTTCACATGGGGACCATGCCCACTATTTCTTAAAAAAGATTTGTCAGCAGACAGATTAAGGCAGCGCAAGAGCATTTGCATGGTCATGGCCGAACAGAAGTTCCAGATAATCTAACACTCTAAAGAGAATGAAGCGAAACACGAGCATCATGAGGATGAACATGATCATGGTTTGCCTGAGCGGTGATTAGGAGATGAGCAAGGTTTTGTGGTTTCACATGGAGACCATGCCCACTATTTCTTTAAGAAAGATTTATCAGCAGAGCAGATAAAGGCAGCGCAAGCGCATTTGCATGGTCACCATCAGGCAGAACCTGTTAAACCTCTTGCCAAGACTGTAGAAAGTTTCTCTCGAGATGCCAGTGATGAAGAAAAGATGGCTTATATCTCTAAAACCTATGGTGTTCCGCTTGAAGCTATCCGAATTTCAAATGGATTCTTTGTATTTGGAAATCCAGACCAGGCTTACGACCCAACTCACATTCACCCTTATGCAGTTCGAAAAGAGCACGTTCGTATTCCGCTTCAAACAGGCGATGCAGAACTTGATTTCCTAAACGAACTCTATACAACTGCTTTACGTGATGGTGTTTCTCCTTATAGCTTACAGGTTGAAAATGGTAGCTTTGTTATCCCTCATGGAGACCACAACCATTACATCAAGGTTCAAACTAAAGGTTATGAAGTTGCTTTGAAAAACAAAATACCTGCCTTGCAATCTAACTACCAACCAGGAGCCTTTGATGAAGCTACTGTTCAAAATAAGGTTGATCAACTTCTAGCAGAAAGTCGCGAAGTTTACAAGGATAAACCAATTTCACAAAGACAAATTGAGCTTGCCTTGGGACAATTCTCTGAAAATATGAAGAAGCTCTCAACCAACTCAACAGCTGGTTATCTGGCTGCTTTAGATCTCTTTGACAAGCAGTATATCCACGTTGACTCTAGTGTAAAACCAACAGAAATCAGTCCTTTAGACAAGAAATATCAAGCTTTAGTAGATAAGATTAATACCTTGGATACGGATGCTTATGGACTTCCTAAAAAGGATCTCTTGGCTCAACTCCAAGAAAATAAATTGGCTCAAGATGAGGCTGGTTTAGATGCAGTTGAAGCTAAACTAGAAGCTCTTCAGGATTTTAATGATCGTACTGGTGTTACGACAGTCGAATACATTAAGTATTTCTATCAACATCTGTCAGATGGTCGTTTGAATGATACTCTTAGAAATAAGGTTGCCAACTTAACTTGGACCCTTTATCAGTCACAATCCTTCCTTAAAGCGACTGACTTAAACAAACTCTTCCCTGAAATCTATCAAACAAAATTAGAGGTAGAAGAAGCAGTGAAGAATGAATCAGTTGCTCATAAACCTTCTGAAACGATCCTAGATACTGAAAAAGTGGATGGTCACAGTGCTAAAACGGCAGTCTATGAATTTTTGAAAGGTTTGTATGATGATATTAAGCCTGAGGAACAAAGCAATCATGTTCGAAAAGGTCAAGTAGAAGAATTCTTAACAAAAGCTGAAGAGTTAGTGGCTCAAGTTAAAGAAGAGGGAGTTAAAGCTTCACTTGCTGATGAAGTGAAAAATCTAAAAGCTGCTCTAGATAAAGAGGACGCAGACCTTGATGAATTAAACACGCAAGTCCAAGACCTTCTGAAGCGTATTTCACAAACCATTCAGAATGAACGTGAGAATGCCAACCAAGACCCAGAAGTTTTAGTTCTTTATCAAAAACTTTATAATGGTGTCATTGCCCTTCATACTTATTTAGAAATGAATAATGGTTCTGATGCGGACTTTGAAAAAGTAGATGCCTTGTTTGATAAATTATCAGCTGCAAGCAAAGACAAGCAAGCTCTTCTAGCTCTTGCTCAAGAAATTGTCTCCTTAAACCAAGAATTTCAATCCAAAGTGAAGCCAGCTGAAGCTAGCACTGAAACAGCCAATAAAGAAACAAATGATAAACAAGCTGAGTCAACCTTAACTCCTGCAACTACATCTCCAGAAACAAGAGAAAAAGTAGCAGAATAACAAAATGTTCAGTCAGCTACCGTGTCAAAAGTAGGATAAAGTAGGCTACTGATAAAAAAAGAGGTCGGGAATTTTTTCCCGATCTCTTTAGTCTTTATAAGCTACAATTCCGATGATTGTATCAACAGCACGTTCCATTGTTTGTAGACTAACGTATTCAAAACGTCCGTGCATATTTTCTCCACCAGCGAAGATATTTGGTGTAGGAATTCCCATAAAGGAAATTTTAGAACCGTCTGTTCCTCCACGGATAGGCTCGATAATTGGTGCAATATCAAGACTTTCCATTACTGCTTTAGCGATGGTGATTGGAGTCATATCTTTTTCGATGACTTCCTTCATGTTGTAGTACTGGTCTGTCAAAGTCAAGGTTACACGATCACTACCAAGTTCTTGGTTCATCTTATCAGCAATAGCTTGCATGGCATCTTTACGCGCTTCGAAGTTTTCTTTTTCGAAGTCACGAATGATGTAGCTGGCACGCGCTTCCTCAACAGTTCCTGTTACATCCATGAGATGGTAGAAACCTTGGTAACCATCTGTTAATTCTGGGCGGTCACCAGCTGGGAGTTGGTTGTGGAAGTCGATTGCCATCTGAAGAGCATTGACCATTTGCCCTTTAGCAGTTCCTGGGTGAACATTACGACCTTGGAAGTGAAGTTCTGCACCTGCAGCGGAGAAGGTTTCGTATTGAAGTTCACCAAGAGGTCCGCCGTCAACTGTATAAGCGAAGTCAACATTGAAATCCTCTGCATCAAATTTATTGGCACCAACACCGATTTCTTCATCAGGTCCGAAGCCAACACGGATTTCACAGTGTTTAATCTCAGGATGAGCAGTCAAGTATTCGATAGCTGTCATGATTTCCGCGATACCTGATTTGTCGTCAGCACCGAGCAAAGTAGTTCCATCAGTAGTGATCAAGGTTTGGCCAGGATATTTCTCTAAGCTCTTGAAATCCGCTGGATCTAGTTTGAAACCAGAGTTCCCAAGCTCGATAACGCCACCATCATAATTTTCAATAACTTGCGGGTTAACACCTTCAGCATTAAAATCAGCTGTATCCATGTGGGAGATAAAGCCGATCTTACGAGTTAAACTTGGGTCGTTGGCTGGTAGAGTACCAATCGCAAAACCGTTTGGTAGGTAGTAAACATTTTGTAAACCAACACGTTTCATCTCAGGGATGAGGACATTGGTTGCGAAGTCTACTTGACTTTGGGTACTTGGTGTAGTGGTTGAATGTTCGTCAGAACGAGTATTGACTTTGACATAAGTCAAAAAACGCTCCAACAATGTTGGATATTTCATCGTAACTCCTTTTTTCCTTCTTTTAAAACCATTGTATCATAGAAAGAAGAGAAAAACAAAAGTCAGAAGGGAGGTAACATTCTTATGTTAGCGTTTACTTATGGCTGTTTTAGTGATACAATAAAAAAGATAAAAATATCACAAGGATGCAGAGATGAAAAAAGCGATTTTAATGATGACATTTGGTTCCCCAGAAGAGATTACCTTTGAAGGAGTAGCCGACTTTTTTACCAACATTCGTCGTGGAGTTCGACCTCAAGATCACGAGATTCAAACACTTTATGATAATTATGTTCGAATTGGAGGAACTCCACTACAAAAAATTACCCGTGAAGAAGTTGCCTTAGTAGAAGCTAGATTGGGAAATGAATATAGTGTCTATTTTGCCAATAAATTTTCAACCCCTTTTATTCCAGATATAATTCGGCAAATGGAAGCAGATGGAATTGAAAAGTGTATTTGCTTGATTTTGGAGCCACACTATTCCTTTTACTCTGTCATGGGGTACGAAAAGTTTCTGGAAAGTAAACAAATTCAGTTATTAGTTATTAAGGACTGGTATCAGGAAGAAGCCCTCTTAAACTATTGGACAGATGAAATTGCTAAGATTTTAAAAGAAAAGGTGAAACAGGATAGCTTTAAAGTCATCTTTTCTGCCCACAGTGTGCCCATTTTTGCCTTGGATTTTGGTGATCC
This sequence comes from Streptococcus sp. SK140, assembly GCF_000259525.1. Taxonomy (NCBI): domain Bacteria; kingdom Bacillati; phylum Bacillota; class Bacilli; order Lactobacillales; family Streptococcaceae; genus Streptococcus; species Streptococcus sp. SK140. The sequence goes on from NZ_AJML01000022.1 coordinate 27,094, forward strand.
CTATATCGACCAGATTTTCGAAAATAGCAAGTTAATTGCTGAGAAATTAGGCTTGAAACCAGAGCAATATACCAACACTTGGCAGAGCGAAAGTGATATTGGTATTCCTTGGATTAAGCCAGATGTCCTGGAATATCTTAGAGAACAGGAAGAACATCCAAGCCATTATATTTTTGTGCCTATTAGTTTTATTAGTGAGCACATTGAAGTTTTGTTTGACAACGATGTGGAATGTCATGACTTGTGTCAGGAATTGGAGGTGAACTACCATCGTCCACCAATGCCAAATACAGATTCTCGTTTGATTGATGCCTTGGTCAATATTATCCGAGCTAACGAACATAAAGAATTTAGAGAATTCCTCCCAGAAGAAGAGACCTTTGATGAATTAGTCCCTTCGGATGAAACTAAGAATATTTTAGATGAATCACAAGACTTACAAATGCCAGAATTTGTAAAAAAATTAATTGAGAAAAAAGGTCGTGAAAATGTCAAGATGCCTTATTTAATCAAAAAAATGCTTGAAAAAGCAGGTAAATTACCCAAAGACTAAGTGAAAATAGAAAAGAACTGGTAAGATTTGTTTCAAGTATTTGCTTGGCAGGATATAACTTAGAGGTGAAAGAAAAGGCGGTGGGACAGAAATCGATAGACAAAGTCTTGATTTCGTAGTCCCAGCCCCGCGAGGATGATTAGGAGCTTTTTGGAGTCTAAAAGACGAACAAAAAGTTCAATCAGCTACCGCGTCAAATTATGATTGATAATAAAAAGTGAGGTCGGGATCTTTTTGTCCCAACCTCTTTTTAGGTGACTAGCATTTTTTGACCTAGTTTTTTCTTATTTACCCAAACAAAATTGGCTGAACAACTGTGTAATGAGTTCATCTGGAGCAGCATCCCCAGTGATTTCTCCAAGAATTTCCCAAGTGCGGGTTAAATCAACTTGAAGCAAATCAACAGGCATTCCTAGTTCGAGGCCTTCGTTAACAGCTTGTAGGCTTTCAACCGCCTTTTCAATTAATGAAATATGGCGAGCATTGGACAAGTAAGTAGCATCTTGTTCGACCAAGCCTGCGTTTTCAAAGAAGAGATTGTTAATCCGTTCTTCAATCTTATCAATGTTTTGATTTTTGAGGACCGAAATACGGATGACATCTTCAGGAAGTTCGGTAGTTTCAATAGCCTCAGGTAGGTCAGTTTTGTTAAGTAGGATGATACGGTTGGTATCTTGGCTGATTTCAAGAAGTTGTCGGTCTTGGGCAGTTAGAGGTTCGCTGGCGTTTAAGACAAGTAGTACCAAGTCAGCTTCCTTGAGGGCTTTTTTGGAGCGCTCAACCCCGATCTGCTCGACGATATCATCCGTCTCACGAATACCTGCAGTATCAATCAATTTGAGTGGAACACCATTAATGTTGACGTATTCTTCGATGACATCTCGGGTAGTCCCTGCAATATCTGTAACGATAGCCTTGTCCTCACGCAAGAGGTTGTTGAGTAGGCTGGATTTCCCAACGTTGGGACGACCAATGATAGCTGTTGAAATCCCTTCACGTAGGATTTTACCGCGACGAGCTGTTCTAAGGAGATTGGTTAGTAATTGCTCAAACTCCAAGGTCTTTTCACGGACAACAGCAGTAGTGGCTTCTTCAACATCGTCGTACTCAGGATAGTCGATATTAACCTCTACTTGTGCCAGTGTATTAAGAATTTCCTGGCGAGTATTGTTAATAAGATCAGACAAGGATCCGTCTAGTTGCTTGACCGCAATATTCATGGCTTTGTCTGTCTTGGCGCGAATAATATCCATGACAGCTTCAGCCTGAGTCAAGTCGACACGACCGTTGAGGAAAGCACGTTTAGTAAACTCACCTGGCTCTGCCAACCGAGCACCTTCACGGATAGCAAGTTGCAGGATTTCATTAGTTACTGCAATTCCACCGTGAGTGTTAATCTCGATAATATCCTCACGAGTAAAGGTCTTTGGAGACTTCATAGCTCCAACCATAACCTCATCCATAATCTTGCCTGTCTGTGGGTCAACGATGTGGCCGTAGTTTAGCGTATGGCTTGCAACCTTAGTCAAGTCCTTACCTTTAAAGATTTTCTGGGCGATAGTAAAACTATCCGTACCGCTTAAACGAACAATCCCAATAGCCCCTTCACCAAGCGGTGTCGAGATTGCTGCGATGGTATCAAATTCACGTGTAATCATTTCATTTCCTTTTTACAATTTATATACAAATATCACTTAAAATTGTAACAAAATCTAGCTATTTATTCAACGAATGCCACTTATAAAGAAAAGCCTAAGCAGATTGCTTAAGCTTTATTTAGTGCGCATTTCACCTTGTGGGAAATAAGTTCCTTCAGGCATATCGTTAATAATAACGTGAACAGCTGACTGAGGTGCTCCTGTGTTACGAACAACAGCTTCTGTAACTTCCTTAGCTAGGGCTTTCTTTTGCTCTAGCGTGCGTCCTTCAAATAAATCAATGCGTACAAATGGCATAATTGCGTCCTCCACTAGTTATTTGATTTCTTCTATTTTACCACATTTTGCCATTTAAAGCTTTGAGAAATTATGGTATACTAGAATGTAGCAAAAATTTAGAAATGGACGTGAAATAGAAGCATGGCACAGTTGTATTATCGTTATGGGACCATGAACTCTGGAAAAACCATCGAGATTCTCAAGGTAGCCTATAACTATGAGGAGCAAGGAAAAGGAGTTGTGATTATGACTTCAGCTCTGGATACACGTGACGGTGTTGGCTATGTTTCAAGTCGCATTGGAATGAAAAGACCAGCAATTGCTATTGACGAAACAACAGATATCTTTGGATTTATCCGAGATTTACCTGAAAAACCTTACTGTGTACTTGTCGATGAAGCCCAGTTTTTAAAACGTCACCATGTTTACGACTTGGCCCGTGTTGTCGATGAGCTAGACATCCCTGTTATGGCATTTGGTTTAAAAAATGACTTTCGCAATGAGCTGTTTGAAGGTTCTAAACACCTCTTGCTCTTAGCAGATAAGATTGATGAAATCAAGACCATCTGTCAGTATTGTAAGAAAAAAGCGACTATGGTCTTGCGTACGCAGGACGGACTGCCAGTCTATGATGGTGAACAAATCCAGATTGGTGGAAATGAAACCTATATCTCAGTTTGCCGTAAGCATTATTTTGCTCCAATGATATCATCTAATAAGGAGCAAAACTATGACAATTGAACTAAGAGATGTTACAATGGGAAATTATTTTGATGTTTTGAATTTGGATGTCAAGGAATATCAAAAACAATTCATTGCAACCAACGCAATTAGTTTAGCTGAAGCATATGTCTATACTAAAAATGGAGATTTTGTAGCTCCATTGGCAATTTATGATAATGATGCAATTATAGGTTTTGTGATGATAGCTTATGATAAAAAGATCGGAATTAGTAGTGGAAATTATTTACTATTTCGTTTTATGATTGATAAGAATTTTCAAAATCAAGGATATTTTAAACCAATTATGGATAAAGTGCTGGACTATGTTCGGACAGCGCCAGCAGGTTTAGGCAATAAACTTTGGTTGTCTTATGAACCAGAAAATGAACATGCAAGATCTTGTTACCTCAGTTATGGATTTAAAGAAACTGGGGAAATATTTGAGAACGAAGTAGTAGCAATCTGTGATTTAACAATTGAGAAATAAGGAGAAAGAATGAATATCTATGATCAACTACAAGCTGTAGAAGACCGTTATGAAGAGTTGGGAGAATTGCTTAGTGACCCAGATGTGGTCTCTGATACCAAGCGTTTCATGGAGCTTTCAAAAGAGGAAGCTTCTACTCGTGATACGGTAACAGCTTACCGTGAATACAAACAGGTCCTTCAAAACATTATTGATGCCGAAGAGATGATAAAGGAATCAGGCGGAGATGCGGACTTGGAAGAAATGGCGAAGCAAGAACTCAAGGATGCTAAGGCTGAAAAAGAAGAGTATGAAGAAAAACTGAAAATCTTGCTTCTTCCAAAAGATCCAAACGATGACAAGAATATCATCCTTGAAATTCGTGGAGCAGCTGGTGGTGATGAAGCGGCACTTTTTGCTGGTGACCTTCTAACAATGTACCAAAAGTATGCTGAAGCCCAAGGTTGGCGCTTTGAAGTCATGGAAGCATCTATGAACGGTGTCGGCGGCTTTAAAGAAGTGGTTGCTATGGTATCAGGTCTGTCAGTTTACTCTAAACTCAAGTACGAATCAGGTGCCCACCGTGTGCAACGTGTCCCTGTGACTGAGAGCCAAGGTCGTGTACATACCTCTACAGCAACAGTTCTCGTCATGCCTGAGGTTGAAGAAGTAGAATATGACATTGATCCTAAAGACCTTCGTGTGGATATCTACCACGCTTCTGGTGCTGGTGGACAGAACGTAAACAAGGTCGCGACTGCCGTTCGTATCGTCCACTTACCGACCAACATCAAGGTTGAAATGCAGGAAGAACGTACACAGCAGAAAAACCGTGAGAAGGCTATGAAGATTATTCGTGCGCGTGTTGCGGACCACTTTGCACAGATTGCTCAAGACGAACAAGACGCAGAGCGTAAGTCTACTATCGGTACTGGTGACCGTTCAGAGCGTATCCGTACTTACAACTTCCCACAAAACCGTGTGACGGACCATCGTATCGGCTTGACTTTGCAAAAGCTTGATACAATTCTTGCTGGTAAATTAGACGAAGTAGTGGATGCCTTGGTCCTTTACGACCAAACACAAAAATTGGAAGAACTAAACAAATAATGAAATTAGCTCAAATTTTTAAAGATTTTGAGGAAAAGTTGATAGTACAAGGAGAGGAAGCAGAAAGCCTCTCCTTTGTCTATCGTAGCCTAAAAAATCTATCTTTTACAGACTTCGTCTTTGCTCTTCAGCAAGAAGTCACTGATGAAGATTACAAAATTGTAGAGGATATTTACAAAAAACTGACAAATCACATACCTGCCCAATACATTATCGGTCATGCTGAATTTTTTGGGATGCAGTTAAAAGTCGATGAGCGAGTTTTGATTCCTCGACCAGAGACAGAAGAGTTGGTGGAGCTCGTTCTTGCTGAAAATCCTAAGGAAAATCTCAAGGTACTAGATATCGGAACAGGAAGCGGAGCCATCGCCCTTGCTTTAGCGAAAAATAGACCAGATTGGTCGGTCGCAGCTGCGGATATTTCACAGGATTCCCTAGAACTTGCAACAGAGAATGCTAACGCTCAAAATCTAAATCTAAATCTCTCTTTTATCAAATCTGACTGTTTCTCCGAAATTTCTTCAAAATATGATATAATTGTATCCAATCCACCATACATTTCTCGAGCAGATGAGGTAGAAGTTGGTTTGAATGTTCTGCATTCAGAACCACATTTGGCACTTTTTGCCGATGAGGATGGCCTAGCTATCTACCGTAGAATTGCGGAAGACTCCAAGGATTATCTAAATGATGGTGGTAAGATTTATCTTGAAATTGGCTACAAACAAGGTCAAAGTGTACCCGCTCTCTTTATGGAAAATCTTCCTGAGAAACGAGTTCGTACTCTGAAAGACCAATTTGGCCAAGATAGGATGGTTGTCATTGATGATGGAGAAAATTAAGCAAGAGTTGGAAAAAGGTGGAGCTGTAGTTTTGCCAACTGAGACAGTTTATGGCCTTTTTGCGAAAGCTTTGGATGAGAAGGCTGTTGACCATGTTTATCAGCTCAAACGTCGCCCTAGAGATAAGGCTCTCAATCTCAATGTTGCTAGTTTAGACGATATCTTGAACTTTTCCAAGAACCATCCACCTTGTTTACAACAACTTGTTGAAAGTTTTCTTCCTGGTCCATTGACCATTATCCTAGAAGCTAATGACAAGGTTCCTTGCTGGGTCAATTCAGACTTAACGACTGTTGGATTTCGCATGCCCAGTCATCCTGTTACTCTAGAATTGATTCGTGAGTTTGGTCCCTTAATTGGCCCGTCTGCAAATATTTCAGGACATACAAGTGGTGTTAGCTTTAAAGAAATTTTAAAAGACTTCGGACAAGAGGTTCTGGGACTTGAAGACGATGCATTTTTAACAGGTCAGGATTCAACTATTTTAGACCTTTCTGGTGATAAGGTGAAAATTCTACGTCAAGGAGCGATTACTCGAGAAGATATCCTTGCCAAGATACCAGTAATTCCTTTTGAGGAGGTATGATATGCTACGTGATTTGAAAGCGACAGATGTCGAAACAATTTGTGTCATTAACAAAGAAGCACTAGGTTATGCTTTTAGTCCAGAGGAAACGGCTAGTCAACTAGCTAAGTTGTCACAAGACTCCCATCACTTCCTACTAGGTTTTGAGGATTCAATCAGCCATAACTTACTTGGTTATGTGCATGCTGAGGTTTATGAATCCCTTTATTCAAAACCAGGTTTTAATATCCTAGCTTTAGCTGTTTTACCTCAAACACAAGGTAAAGGAATCGGTAAAACGTTGCTTGAAGGATTAGAACAGGAAGCAGAAAAACGTGGCTATAAGTTTATACGTTTAAACTCTGCAGACCATCGTACAGGTGCGCATGCATTTTATGAAAGATTTGGTTATACCTGCGATAAAATGCAGAAACGGTTCATTAAATTAATAAAAGGAGAAGACCTATGATTTTTGACAAAGATGATTTTAAAGCCTATGACGCGGATCTTTGGAATGCCATTGCCAAAGAAGAGGAACGCCAACAAAATAATATTGAATTAATCGCTTCAGAGAACGTAGTCTCTAAGGCTGTTATGGCTGCTCAAGGGTCTATCTTGACTAATAAATACGCCGAAGGTTATCCAGGACGTCGTTATTACGGTGGTACAGATGTAGTAGATGTTATCGAAACTCTTGCTATTGAACGTGCGAAAGAAATCTTTGGTGCTAAATTTGCCAATGTCCAACCTCACTCAGGAAGTCAAGCTAACTGTGCAGCATACATGGCCTTGATCGAACCAGGTGATACTGTTATGGGTATGGATTTAGCTGCGGGTGGGCACTTGACTCACGGAGCTCCTGTTAGCTTCTCAGGTCAAACCTACAACTTTGTTTCATACAGCGTTGATCCTGAAACAGAACTCTTGGACTTCGATGCCATCTTGAAACAAGCTCAAGAAGTAAAACCAAAACTAATTGTTGCTGGTGCTTCAGCCTATTCTCACATTATTGACTTCTCTAAATTCCGTGAAATTGCAGATGCTGTCGGTGCTAAGCTCATGGTCGACATGGCTCACATTGCTGGTTTGGTTGCTGCTGGTCTTCATCCAAGTCCAGTACCATACGCCCATATCACTACAACAACGACCCACAAAACCCTTCGTGGTCCGCGTGGTGGTTTGATTTTGACTAACGACGAAGAGCTGGCTAAGAAAATTAATTCAGCTATTTTCCCGGGTATCCAAGGTGGTCCTTTAGAGCATGTTGTTGCTGCTAAGGCTGTTGCCTTCAAAGAGGTATTGGACCCAGCCTTCAAGGAATATGCAGCAAATGTTATTAAGAACAGCAAGGCTATGGCAGAAGTCTTCTTGCAAGACCCTGATTTCCGTATTATCTCTGGCGGTACTGAAAATCACCTCTTCCTTGTTGACGTGACTAAGGTTGTAGAAAACGGAAAAGTTGCTCAAAACTTGCTAGATGAGGTCAATATTACCCTAAATAAAAACTCAATCCCTTACGAAACTTTGTCACCATTTAAGACAAGTGGTATTCGTATCGGAGCAGCAGCAACAACTGCACGTGGTTTTGGTGAAGAAGAAAGTCGTAAAGTGGCTGAGCTGATCATTAAAGCCCTTAAAAATGCAGAAAATGAAGCTATTTTAGATGAAGTAAGAAGCGAAGTCAAAGTCTTGACAGATGCCTTCCCATTATACGAGGACTAAAATTTTTATGGACATTTATATTAAGAAAGCTATTATCCATCAGTTCAGCCCGGATGACACAGAGTTGTTTCTAGCGGATAAATTTCTCAATATCACTCCAAAAATCGAGGAATACCTACGCAAGAAAATCGAACGTGTGTATTCGGATGAAGCTAAGACTGGGATTTTCGAAGCAGAAAATCCCTTCTTCAATCATATTACAGATGATTTGTTGGAGACATCGGTGACGCTGGCTAATCTCTGGAAAGAGGAATTCAGCATTTCTGAAAATCTCAAGACCAATGACTTGATTTTTGTGCAATTTTCCAAAGAAGGAGTAGAGCATTTTGCCTTCCTACGCATTGCCCTGCGTGAGACCTTGACTCACCTTGGAGGAGAAGTTGATAATCCAATCAAGCTGACTCAGAATAACCTGCCTGGATTTGGTACAGGGGCTGACGAGGCCTTGGTGGTCAATCTTCAAAGCCGAAAATATCACCTGATTGAGAAACGAATCAAGTATAACGGGACTTTTTTGAACTATTTTTCTGAGAATCTGATACAGGCTCAGCCCAAAATTTCACCTAAGAAGTCAATCAAGGAACTGGAAAAAACAGCTCAGAGAATTGCTGAAACATTTAATACAGATGATTTTCAATTTCAATCTAAGGTCAAGTCTGCTATTTTTAACAACCTTGAAGAAAGCAATGAGTTGTCTCCTGAAAAATTGGCAAATGACCTTTTTGACAACAATCTTACTGCACGTCTTAGCTTTATTGACCAAGTCAAGGAAGCAGTGCCAGAGCCAGTTCAGTTTGATGAAATCGATGCAAGTCGCCAATTAAAGAAATTTGAAAACCAAAAGCTTTCTCTGTCAAATGGGATTGAGTTAATCGTACCCAATAATATTTACCAAGATGCTGAGTCGGTCGAATTTATCCAAAATGATAATGGTACCTACTCTATCTTAATCAAAAACATCGAGGATATACAAAGCAAATAATGTTTAAAATTATAAGAAGGGTCTTGGTGCTTGTTCTTATCTTATTTACTGGTTATAAACTTTTTCATATGTATCGGGATGTAAAGCAGGTCATGACCTATCAATCCTTGGTACGAGAGGTTTTAAGTGAGCAAGATACGCCAGCAAATGAAGAACTAGTCCTGGCCATGATTTATACTGAAACCAAAGGTAAAGAAAGCGACGTGATGCAGTCAAGCGAGTCTGCTAGCGGAACTACAAATACGATTTCTGACAATAGGAGTAGTATTCGTCAGGGAATTCAAACCTTGACAGAGAATCTATATTTAGCTCAAGAAAAGGGTGTAGATGTTTGGACTGCTGTACAGGCCTATAACTTTGGGCCTGCTTATATTGATTTTATCGCCCAAAATGGGAAAGAAAATACCCTTGCCCTAGCCAAGCAATATTCGAGAGATACCGTTGCACCGACACTAGGAAATACAACTGGAAAAACCTATCGATATGTCAATCCAATTTCCATCTTTCAAGGGGGAGAACTCTATGTGGATGGAGGGAACTATTATTACTCTAGACAGGTTCAACTAAATCTCTACATTATTAAATTTTTTAATCTATTTTAAGCACTTAGAAAATTCTAGGTGCTTTTATAAGCTTTCTTTAAGGCTAATTTACTATCCTAGATAGGAAAAGGAGGAACGTCTCATGCGAAAGAAATTCTTTCTGACTAGTGCTGCAGTTCTTTTAGCAGTTGCAACTTTGCAAAGCGCTCAAGCAGCCACTGATGTTCAAAAAGTAATTGATGAAACTTATGTTCAACCTGAGTACGTCTTGGGTTCTTCGTTAACAGAAGATCAAAAAAATCAAACATTAAAAAAACTCGGCTATAACGCCTCTACAGATACCAAAGAACTGAAGACTATGACGCCAGATGTCTACTCAAAGATTATGAACGTCGCCAATGACTCTAGTCTCCAGCTCTATTCGTCTGCAAAAATTCAAAAATTAGGTGAAAAATCTCCACTTGAAGTGAAGATTGAAACCCCTGAAAATATCACTAAAGTGACCCAAGACATGTACCGTAATGCGGCCGTTACCTTGGGTGTTGAGCACGCGCGCATCACCGTAGCTGCACCAATCCCTGTAACAGGTGAAAGTGCCCTAGCTGGTATCTACTACTCATTAGAAGCTAATGGTGTTCAACTTCCTCAAGAAAATAAAGACCTAGCTCAGGAAGAACTAAAAGCTTTGTCAGACATCAACGATGAAAACAAGGACAAATCAGGCTATGATGCCAATAAACTCAATGTAGCCCTTGCCGATATCAAATCTGCTATCGCTAAAGCCAAAGAGTCTAAGGGTGAGCTTACTGAAGATGATGTTCGTAAGATTGTTGAAGATACATTGAAAAATTATAAGCTGGATCAGGTTATAACAGGAAACCAGATCAATGTCATCATCAACTTTGCCTTTAATCTTTCTAAGAGCGATATTTTGAATAACGAAGACTTTACAAAGACTCTAAAGGATCTGAAACAAAGTATCGTTGCGCAAGCAGGAGATAGTTTTAGCAATATCGACCTTAACTTTGATGCTAATAAAGCTATTCAAGACGGTGGGAATATCCTCAGTGCTATTTGGCAAGCAATTGTAAACTTTTTCAAGAGTTTTGGTGCTTAGGCTAATTCATGGTATAATAGATGGTAACAGAACAGTTGCCGTCTTTTTTTGTTGGCTGATAGAAAGTGAAACATATGTTAAAGAAAAATGATATTGTAGAAGTAGAGATTGTCGATTTGACACATGAAGGAGCAGGTGTTGCCAAGGTAGATGGCTTGGTCTTTTTTGTAGAGAATGCTCTACCGACTGAGAAGATCCTTATGCGTGTCCTTAAAGTCAACAAGAAGATTGGCTTTGGTAAAGTCGAGGAATACCTTACGCAATCACCACATCGCAACCTAGACTTAGATTTGGCATACTTACGTTCAGGTATTGCCGACCTAGGTCATCTAGCTTATCCAGAGCAACTCAAGTTCAAAAACAAGCAAGTAAAAGACAGCCTCTATAAAATTGCAGGAATCAGGGATGTAGAGGTTGCTGATACTCTTGGTATGGAACATCCGGTCAAGTACCGTAACAAGGCTCAAGTCCCTGTTCGTCGTGTTAATGGTGTTCTAGAAACTGGTTTCTTCCGTAAGAATTCTCATGACCTTATGCCATTGGAAGATTTTTACATTCAGGATCCAGTCATTGATCAAGTTATTGTGGCTTTGCGAGATTTGCTCCGTCGATATGACTTAAAGCCTTATGATGAGAAGGAACAGTCAGGCTTGATTCGTAACCTTGTTGTGCGTCGTGGATATCATTCAGGACAAATCATGGTTATTTTGGTGACAACTCGTCCTAAAGTTTTCAGAGTTGAACAGGTGATTGAACAACTGATCAAGCAATTTCCAGAAATTGTGTCAGTCATGCAGAATATCAATGACCAAAACACCAATGCGATTTTCGGGAAAGAATGGCGTACACTTTATGGTCAAGACTACATTACCGACCAAATGTTGGGCAATGATTTCCAAATCTCTGGACCAGCCTTTTACCAGGTCAATACCGAAATGGCAGAGAAGCTTTATCAAACAGCCATTGACTTTGCGGAGTTAAGAGCAGAGGATGTGGTCATTGATGCCTACTCAGGAATTGGGACCATTGGACTATCTGTCGCTAAACATGTCAAGGAAGTTTATGGCGTAGAGGTTATCTCAGAAGCAGTAGAGAATAGCCAGAAGAATGCTGCCTTAAACAATATCACCAATGCCCACTATGTCTGCGATACAGCTGAAAATGCCATGAAGAATTGGCTCAAGGAAGGCATCCAACCAACTGCTATCCTAGTCGACCCACCACGCAAGGGGTTGACCGAAAGCTTTATCAAAGCCAGCGCCCAAACAGAAGCTGATCGCATCGCTTATATCTCTTGTAATGTAGCAACCATGGCTCGAGATATCAAACTCTATCAAGAGCTAGGCTATGAATTGAAGAAAGTCCAGCCGGTTGATCTTTTCCCGCAGACGCATCATGTTGAGTGTGTTGGATTACTTGAAAAAGCGTAAAAACCTTCTAACAAAAGGGATACTGAAAAGCCTTGAATGTAACGCTTTTTGTGTTTTTATGATAGAATATAGGTAGTTATAATCAAGACCAACTAATAAGCAGTAACAAATATTACATTTAAAATAATCAAGATATGGAGATGAAATGACAGAAATTGATAAAAGGAATTTAAAAAATTATCTTTATATTACATTTGGAATTACTTATATAACATGGGGGCTTCTCGCCATAATTACGCAATCTCATATTTTGGGATTAGAAACGATTATAGGGAGATCATTACATATAGTAGGTGCACTTGGTCCAGCTATTGCAAGTGGCTTTTATTTGAAAAGGAATAATATAAAATTTCAACATTTTGTATTTAGTAAGAAAGAAAATAGTAGTATTTATTTCATTATTCATTTGTTAGCAATTTTGATACTATTTTCAGTATCTTCCTTAGAATTAAATGGAGTATCAATTTATCTGATGCCATTATTCTTTATACAACTAATTTTTTTTGGTGGTGGACATGAAGAATTAGGATGGAGAGGAATATTACAACCATTACTTGATAAAAAATATACTTATTGGCAATCTAATTTGATTGTCGGTTCAATCTGGGGAATTTGGCATCTGCCTTTATGGTTTATAGTTGGAGAAAGTCATCAAGGATTTCCTTTCATTTTATTTTTTATATATACATTATTTTTAAGTTTTGTTTTAGGGCTTCTTTACCGTCAAACGAAATCTGTGGGATACTGTATATTATTTCATTCGTTCGCAAATTTGTTAAATCTCTATTTTGTGTTAAAAATTAATCTTATTTTTATTATCATTTTTATTACTTATTTAATTTATACAATATTAGCGGGTAATAGAATTAGTAAGGAAAAGGATTTTAAATCTTAGAATGGATGTTGTTTCTTTTGGAAGAAGTGATCGACTTTCCGTTCCACAGTATTAATTCAAAATCATTGTAATTGGACTTACGTGGTTATGGATAAAGATTGGTGTCCTTTTTGTTATGGAATTGAGTCAGGAAAATGAATTTGAGGTCGATGAGTTTTCATTAAATTTTAGTTATGAGAATGAATTATGTGTTCTTTTAGATTGGATTAGATTAGTGGTTCTCATGGCAAAGGAATAAAATTAATACTGATATCATATTAGAAGTTATTTTTCTATTTTTAAAGCAGTTAACCAATTGGTTAGCTGCTCTTATTTTGTGACTTGGAATTCGCTGTGTTGAGGTATATCAAATTACTGGTTTGTAAAACGATATTGTCTTTGTACTCAAAATAGAAACAGCTTAACTATAGTTAGTGATAGTATTTAAAATTAGATCTATTTCGTATATGCATTGCAATCGGAGTGATGAGTAGGTATAGCAAGGTCAAAATGATAAAAAATCCGATATCAGCATCCAAAAATACATAAACAATATTAAAGCCAAAATGCATGAAAATAGTATAAATCAAATTGTTATATTTCTCCAAAATAATATTCATTAAAATCGTAATGGATGTAATTACAACTATGTTAGCAATAATATATGGAATCGCACGCCAATCCGTGAATTTTGAATCTACAACCCACAGAAGTGTATGCCAGAAACACCAGACTAGGCCTTGGTAAATAGAGGATTTTAAAAAATGATACTTTTTATTAAATTCTTCTCTCATATAACCACGCCAACCTAATTCTTCACCAGTCGGACCTGATGTAAATGATAAGAATATACTTAGTGGCAATGATACTGTTCCTAGATTGATGTAGGAGAACATTGTTTTTTGGGTCATAAGTGAGTAAATGAAGAGTGATAATATACTGAGCCCAAATGTAATACCAAATGAAGATAGGAGTGGGAGTAGCGAAACTTTAGCAGAGAAACACCGCTTAAGAAAAGTAGTTATTTTTTCATCAGTCCGGAAATATTTCCATCCAAATAAAAGGAGGTATGAAGGAGACCATGCGACGATATTTCGTACTATCCACATAACAACAGGTGGGACTTTAAACAATAGACTTGCGGGGGCTGCTACAAAAATAATGAGGGCCCAAACAAGGATATAAGAACTGAGGATGTATCTTTTTAAATAATTTACATTCATTTAGTTACCCTCTTTCTTTAACTGTATAGACAACAAGTTCACTATTGATACCATTTAGTTCAATTAAATTATCAGAATCTGATGAATCAAAGCGTTCAGTGTTTTGTCCATCTTTTTCAAAATAAATGTGTGTTCCAATACCTTTCGAAACAGCGGTAAATATACTATTTTCTGGGATACAAATTCGTGATGTGGCTGATATTTGATTAATGGAAAGATCACCGTTTAGATAATTACAAAACACTTCCATATCAAGATTACAGTTGATTTTCACTTTACCTGAAATGTCTTCCAGAGTAATACGAGGCGTCTTAATGTCAAGCTCGATATTATCGCATTGTAGAGAATGAATCTCTATAGATTCTGCATTAACCGCACATTCAATGTGGCTAATATAGGAAGTTGGGATTTGCACAAAAATACTAACAGTTTTTTTAGCTGTTGCTTCAGTTACACCATTATAACGTTTTACGTCTACGTCAATTCTTTTTCTACTATCATCGATTTTTACTTTGAAATCATTTTGAAGTGTAGAAAGAAGGTTAGAAACCAGACAAACTCGAATTTTTTCGCCGTTATATCCGGAAAGAATAAATTTTTCTGCACCTCCAAATTTCATATCATAGCTCTTAGTTTTATCGATATCGTACTCTGTGATACTTTCGAAAAGATATTCGCTAGTTTTGGAAGTATTTTTTTCATTGCAGAATAGTTCGTCGATAGAAATGTTAAATAGGTTGGCAATTGCTATAATATTTTCTATATCTGGAATTCCAGCACCTGTTTCCCATTTTGTTACGGCTTGTCTTGAAACACCAATTTTTTCTGCTAAAAGTTCCTGAGACATTCCTATTTGTTTCCGTATTGTTTTTAATTTTTCAGCAAATGTCATGTTATATGACCTCCTCTATATATTTTATAATGTAAATTGTCATATATTTGCATATGACTGAATTTAGTATAGTATAAACGATTATCAAGGCACAAGCAATTAGACGTTGCATTCTCATTATTTTTGCTACTTTACGTTGCATTTGTTGTTTTGATGTTGATTTTTAGTGTTATTCTAGTTATTTTATCATTGTTTGTTATATAATGAAGTAAGTACGTTAATTACACGTTGAGAACGTTTTATTACTCAACTAAGTATTACTAGAAGTCCTACAGTAAGGAGTTTAAATATGAAATTCCATGAATTTGGTGATAAGAGTTTGCCTTCTATCTTGCTGATACATGGCGGTGGCAGTTCTTGGTGGAATTATCTTCGTCAAGCACGGATCTTGTCGGAGGAGTATCGTGTCATTCTACCCACCTTGAATGGCCACGGCGAAGAATATCAACTTGATTATGTTTCTACTGAAGATTCTGCTTTGGAGATTCTAGACTATATCAAAGCAAACTGTGGTGGGAAATTGTTTGCAATCGGTGGTGTTTCACTTGGTGGTCAAATTGCTATGGAGCTTTTGTCGATAGACAGAGATATAGCTGAGAAAGCCATCATAGATGGAAGCCTCTGTATTCCTCAACCAAGGTTGGCTAAAATCAGCATCTTTCTAGTGCCTCTATTTGGTAAACTGTTGTTCGGTAAATTCTCTTGCAAACTTCAATTAAGAATGATGAACAAAATTTATCCTAAACTGGCTTATCCAGAGGAAATAAAAGCTTATTATTTGGAGGATTTGCCAAGGACACCTATCAAAACATTGGTGAGCATTTACAAAACCTATATGGGACGTTACAAGCTGAAGGAGACGATTTCTGCTAGCAAGACTCAGGTTCTTTATATTTATGGTGAAAAAGAATTGAACTGTGTGAAAGCTTCGGCGAAATTATTTCAGCAGCTACATCCAAATACAATTTTGTATGAAGCAAAGGGGTATAATCATGGTTATCTATCAGCTTACCTACCTCAAGAATGGATTGATTTGGTTGAGCCGTTTTTAAAGAGTGATCCATTGGAAATCTGATATGCTGTAAGGAGGAATCTTATGCTAGGAGCAATAGTAGGAGACATTGTAGGTTCTATTTATGAATGGAACAATATTAAAACGAAGGATTTTCCCTTGTTTAGGGACGATTGTTTTTTCACAGATGATACGGTGATGACTTGTGCTGTGGCGGAAGCGATAATAAATGGCGGACAGAAGGATGACTTCATCGATGCCATGAAGAAGTACGGCAGAATGTATCCCGATGCAGGTTACGGTGCAAGATTTGGTAATTGGGTTGATGGCGACGATCGAGAACCTTATAATAGCTTTGGCAATGGCTCAGCAATGCGTGTTTCTCCATGTGCCTGGGCCATGGATTGTAGTTTCTGTGCACGAACGGGAGCCTGGCCGTCCAGAAGATCTCTCGCACGACTTTCTGCAGAGGTGACGCATAACCATCCAGAAGGAATTAAAGGAGCTATGGCCACAGCGGATGCAATCTATATGTGCCGTTATTTCTTCGGTGGTGATGGTAGCGATAACCCTGCGGATATTAAAAGACGCGTTAAGGAACATATTGAGAAAGAGTATGGATATGACCTTTCTAAAACGTTAGATGAAATTCGTCCTACTTATCGTTTTAATGAAACTTGCCAGAATACGGTGCCTCAAGCTATCATTGCCTTTCTTGAAAGTACAGACTTCGAAGATGCTATCAGAAATGCAATTTCTCTCGGTGGAGATAGTGATACTCTCGCTGCGATAACAGGAAGTATAGCTGAAGCTGCTTATGGTATACCTGATTGGATTAAGGAAAAGGCCTATACCTATTTAGATGAGCCCTTAAAAGAGGTCCTCAGTCGCTGGGAAGAGTACATTTCAGTAAACTAATAGTGCATAGAGAAAGGATTTCCCTATGGGATTTTTTGATAGATTTAAAAGGAGAAAAAATGGAAATCGGGAAAACCTATCTAGTAAAAAAAGATATTTTCAGTTTTAAAAAAGATGAACTTTGGACTTTAGTCGACAAGGGTTATCAGGCTTATTTTGGTGAACATAATTTCGTATTTGTCAATGATGAGAAAGTGAAGGTATTTGCAGTTTTGCAAGACGGTTCAGAAGAAGATATGCATATTTATCATCATCTGGATGACTATTTTGAAGAAGTTACTCAGGAAAATTTCTAAAGAAGGTGAGCTGCAAATTGAAAAAGCTTGTTTTTAATTAAACTTAGACCTAATCTATCAAATTTAAGGAAAGTAAATTCATGTTGGGATAGACGTCCTTACAAAGGCTATTCCGATTATCAAAAAGACTTAGACTGAAACTAGGTTGAAAGCCATCTGGTTCAGTCTTTTTTTCTATTTATGTAGTATAATATAGGGTGTAGGGATTCTATTTTTTAATAGGATTTTTCCAAGAACGAAAATTCATCTAGAAAGAGGAAAAAACATGAAACAATCACTTAAATTTTTAAGAGAAAAAATTACCGATAAGATGCCCTTAGAGGATATGGTAGCCATCTTTGAAGACTTGTGTAGTGTTCCTATTGAGGATGAGATGATTTTATTTGAAACAGGGACATTTACAGCTATATCTGATAAGCCCTTGTTTCAACTATCCTTAGTAAGGCAAGCTCCAAATGAAGATGAAGAGTTTTATCAAGTTCACCTCGATATTTTCTATGAAGCATGTCAAGAGAATGAAATATTTCATGAATCGATTTGGGATGAAGATTTAGAGGAAAATATCTTTGATTACATTAGAGCTTCAGAGGTGTTTGCCTATGCTAAAGAACAGGAATACCAAGCGGTCAAAATTTATCTGGAAGAAACTTGACAAGGCTAGTTAAAGTACGGAAATCTAATGACAGGAGATTGATATATGAATAAAATAATGGTGATTATTAATCCAACATCTGGTGGCGAAAAAGCCTTGGATTATAAAGTCAAACTCGAGAATAAAGCCTTAGATTATTTTGAGCATGTTGAGACCAGATTCACTGAGAAAGCTCTTGATGCGACAAACTTTTCAGAAGAAGCTTCTAGGGAGAAGTATGATGCTGTCCTTGTTTTTGGTGGGGATGGGACTGTCAATGAAGCCATCTCCGGTATTGCTGAAAAAGACTACATTCCTAAACTTGCGATTATCCCAGGAGGAACTGGAAACCTCATCACGAAACTATTAGAAATCAATCAAGATATTGATGGTGCCATTGACGAGCTTGATTTTAGTTCTACGAATAAGATTGACATTGGCAAATCAAACGGTAATTATTTTGGTTATATCTTTAGCATTGGTTCAATACCAGAAGCCATTCATAACGTTGGGATAGAAGATAAAACAAAGTTTGGTATGCTAGCCTATGCTATTAACACCATGAACTCTGTCGTTACTGATCAAACATTTAACATTAGAGTTGAGACAGAAAATGGAAATTATATTGGCCCAGCCAGCCATGTCTTGGTTCTCCTTACCAATTATTTCGCTGACAAAAAAATCTTTAACGAAAATAAGGATGGCTATGCCAATATTTTGATTCTAAAAGATGCCTCAATCCTTACTAAATTGTCAGTTATCCCTGATTTATTAAAAGGTGATGTTGTCGTAAATGAGAATATCGAGTATATAAAAGCTCGTCATATAAAAATTTCTTCAGATATTGCATTAGAAACGGATGTTGATGGTGACAAATCGGATGACCTACCAGTGGAAATTAAGGTCCTAGGTCAGCATATCGAGGTCTATTCTCAACCGAAAGAATAATAAACTTTTGACAAGAATAGTGGATAATAAAGGAGGCGATGATGACGAAGATTTTAGCAATTAATTCTATTTCGTTAAAAAAAAGAATGATTGAATTACTATTTGATTATCTTTTCATTCTAGCTTATTTAGCACTTCTGTTTTTAGGTTCTATGCTTTTTTACACTATTTTTTTTAATGGTATTCCAGAGTTTACAGAAATTCAGTCGCAGTGTCTTGTATTTTTTACCTCTGTTTTGCCAATCATTCTACTTTTTACATTCTTTGATTATACAAAAAATGGGAGTTTCGGGAAGGCGAAAGCAGGACTTCAATTGGTTTACAAGAAAAAAACAGTGCAAGCTAGCTTGCTTAGAAACACCATTAAATTTTTTCCTTGGCAAATAGGTCATATGGGCACGATACATGGTTTCTATAGTGAGTTTGATTCCTTATCTATTATTCTCTCGTTTCTAGCTACTCTCCTCGCAGTTGCCCTACTTGCAATGATGGTTTTCAGGAAAGACAAACGACATCTAGGTGACCTGCTAGCTCATACACAGGTACAGCTAAAAGGTGACTAAAATTAAATTTTTCATAGATATTTCACTTATTAGGGAGCGTGCCATGTGCCAGCTTCCTTTTTAATGATTTAAAATCTACTTTACTTAGCAAAATGCTTGGACTTAAAATAAATTTGAACTATAATATAAGAGAAGCTTATCGACCTGAAAAATCTTAGTTAAAAAGGAAACATTTTATGAAAGTATCTAAAAAAATCAGATTAATGAGCTGCTGTGTTTTAGCTATCTTTACTTTAGCTGCCTGTGTTACAAACCAAAACCAATCTACGGAAAAACAGAATAGTTCAACTACTAAGGTGGCTAGCTCAGGTAAAGAAAGCTACAAAGGAACCTATAGCAATCTTAATAACAAGGAAAGCGAAGAAGAAGTTCGAAAAGCCTTGGCTGCACATTTGGATAAAGATAGTGTCGATGCATTTTTCAACCTTGTAAATGATTACAACGCAACTGTCGGTTCAGTAGGCTTGACTGGAGATTTTTCTACATTTACCAAAACAGACTATGATGTTGAAAAGATAAGCAATCTTTGGACGCCTAAAAAGGGTGATTTTGTCGGTACTAACTGTCGTATTAACAGTTATTGTTTATTAAAAAATTCTATCGAAATTCCTAAATTAGAGAAAGATGATTCTCTCTTGTTTGTCGATAATGATGCCATTGACAAAGGTAAGGTCTTTGATGCAGAAGACAAGGATGCTTTTGATATTTTATTCTCAAGAGTCAAGACCGAAGCAACGACTGATGTCAAAGTTCATGCTGCAAAGATGGAAAAATTCCTTTCTCAATTCAAGTTTAATGAAAATGCAAGAATGCTGTCCGTAGTCGTCCATGATGACTTGGATGGGCAATCCCTCTTTATTGGCCATGTCGGGATCCTTGTGCCAAGCGAGGATGGCTATCTCTTTGTTGAAAAATTAACCTTTGAGGAGCCTTATCAAGCCATCAAATTTGCGACCAAGGAAGATTGTTACAAATATCTAGATACAAAATACGAAAACTATACAGGTGAAGGTTTAGCGAAACCCTTTATTATGGATAATGATAAGTGGGTTCAATTCTAAAGGATGGTAATGAAATGGAAGTAGTACTGGCATTCATAATTTTTGTCTTAATCGGAGTATGGGCTGTTTGGGTTATCAAGGGAAACCAGCAGAGACCAAGAAGAAATGAACGATTTATTGGGTATATCAATCGATACGATGAAGATGGTGATCCTTACCAAGCAGAGGTTTGGGAAGTGACAGAAGATGAGGAGTAGACATATGGAATTACAAGATTTTACAGAAAAAGAACAAGAAATGATTAAAAAGGGACTAACATTCTCTAAGCTTAACGATAAGGAAACTGCCGATAAGATTATCGCCTTAATTCCTGAAGATATGATTAAACGAATTCCATTTTTTGTTAGAAAACATGCCATTACACGTACAGTCAAGAGAATTTCACTTGAGTATCCAGAATTGTATGCTGTAGCTGAACAAGAAGGCCAACTTCCTGAAAAGGAAGCTCAAGAATTGCAACAAATTCTTACAGATATTTTCCAAGAAAAAATGAACAAGCATAAGATTAAATAAGTTTTGAGATTTAGAAATAAGATGTCGATTGAACATTAGGAGTTGAGAATGGCTATTGATGGCGTTAAAATCATTGACAGTGATCAAGGTTATGACATTTACAATGAAGTAGTCGGTCGCTATAGAGACGGTGAACATGTAGCGAATATCATCAAGGATATTCTCGATGCGGAAAAAGATTACTGTCAAACAGACTTTTTTACAGAAATTTATTGGACAGCTCTTGCCTACTCACTGTGGAAGATTGGTCACCTGACAGACGACATCAGAGATAAAACCTTAGAGCTTATAAAAAAAGGGGCTGATCCATTTTGGTTGGAAATAGAACCAAAGGCTTTGAAGCAAAGGCAAAAGGTCTTGGAAAAACTTGCTCTCCAGCTGCAAACTAAAAATCCTAGGCCTCTAAAGGTCCCTAAAGCCAAAACTAAACGCAAACCTTATTTTGAAGAAGGGGATATCCTTGCTGTTAAGTTCCAAGATGAGTATGGTCTTGTCTTTGTATCTATGGTTGAGCAGAGTCCTAGAAAGCTTGAGTATCATCTAGCTTGCACGCGCCTCTTACAAACAAAAAAGCCCTCCATCGATGATTTTTTGACCAGTCAAATCTCCTGTAAGATGGACAATACAAAGTTTGCTCTAGTTACAGATTGCTGGTTCAATCACAAAGATTTAGGGCAATTATTAGAAAATATTGAAAAAATTGGACAGGTGAAACTTAGACCTTTTAGTCTTTGGATGCTAGCACCTGCCCAAAATTTAGAAGATATTTATGAAGAAATCACTAGAGATAAAGGTTCCTCTGGCCTTAGATTCATCGAAACCTATAAACTTGTCGAAGATATTTTTCCAGTTTAATGCTTATGTGATAAAGGGGGAAATGGTCAATCATTCCCACATGCTGTGCTGGGCTCTAACACCATAGCTATCTAGGGAACCATCTGAATTAAACTTAGCTTCAATCCGATACCTTTTCCAGAGGTCGTAATCTGCTGTTTGAATGGTCAGAATGAAGTTGGCATCGGTGTCAGATACATTATAATCAGCTGGATTGACTTCAAAGATATCGATTAATTTTCGTGTTTGAAAATCTTGGAGTTTGAGGTTTGCTAGCTTGACATGATTGATGGAAATATTTTCTAGTTGATTGTTATCCTTAGGTGTTCTGTAATAGGTGACGACGCAGTTTTTGAGTTGATCAGTATCTTTACCAGTGGGAGTAAGGCTCATAAAGCCATAGGACTGATTATCCCGCTTGACTTCAAGAAGCTGACCGTAGTAGAAGTGGTCGTTCTTGGGATTTGTGATGGAAGTCTCTGGACTTTTATCTTCAAAGTTAAAGCCTTGGTCCAAAAGTTCGGAAGCCTTGGTCTCCCCGATAATGACAGTGGTATCTTGAATGGTTACTGGAACAGGTTGAGCTGGAAGGCCACTCATCATGATGCAAAACATAAAAACATAACTCGTTAAAAAAGCTGTCCCGACAAAAGCGTTGGTTGATGCATAGACATGACTGTTATGAAAGTTTTTGCTTATTGCCAGTACAACAAATTTACCAATACTTTTTAAAACCATACTAACAAGTACGATAAAAAATTGTTTTTTCAAACATTCATAAATGGCTTGAGGAAAGCTATTACCATGATAGTAGAAACCAGCCAATACGAGTAGATTTACGATTAAATAGATCAGCAAGAACCAATGAATCTCTTTAAGGGCATTAGCATCAGTGATTTCTTCATAGTCGACGTGAATTCTTCCTTGAACAGCTTGGCCAAGTTTATAAATCCATTTGGGAATGTCTTTGCCTTTTTTAACCGCAACTACAAGTCTAATATAGAGATAGATGCTAAAGGACAAGGATAGAAAGAAAAGAGCATAAAAACTTAAAATAATACTAGTGAACATGACTACTTCCCCCTATTAACATTCAATAAAACAATTTCTTAGCTCCATTATAGCATTTTCTATAGAAATAGAGCTAAAAATATCAGCAAAATCCTTAAAGATAAAAAGATGGGAATCATTGACATTCATGCTTTACCGATTGTGGTCATAGAAGGCGGCCCCTTCTTCTTGCTGGTTTTATTGATTGGGAATTGGGTACTAAAGAGAAAGATAAGATTTGAGAGAGAACATAAAGGAGTAGAGAGCCATGGCTAGAACGGCGATAATAGGTACTTTAATAGTTTTTGCAATCTTTAATCTGCTACTTGGTCTGGGGTTTTATCTCTTTCTAAAAAAGAGGAAAGAGAATGGGCAGTCATTATACGAAACGCCTGTAAACCAACAAACTCGAACTGAAAAGCTGGGTCTAGGTGAGATTTTGGTCTACCTGTCCCTGATTGCCATCGCGGGGATTTTTGCTTTTCAAACCTTAAATAGAGGTGGTGTTGGGAATTCTATTTTAGCCAAAATGATTCTCTTACCTGCACTAATGGCTCTTTTCAATGCAAGAAAACGAACTGGGAAGTCTATGCTTGCCCTCCTTATAACCTTTATGGTCTTTCTGGTAGGAGTCATGTTTAATCTCACGATTGGTTTGCCACCTCAAGCACCGATTTTGCAAATTAATGAAAGTAAAATCGCTTTAGCAGAAACAAAAGCAAGTGATCTGATGGAAGCTGGATTTGATATCTATGCAAGACAAGGTGATGGTGGTAGCGACTACGAATACCTCCTGACAGATGGTAATTTCCAAAAGTATTCAGGAGATAAATCAGTTACTATCGAAAAAGGCTTCAGACTTGATAGCAATGCTGTTCCTTACGCTCCCTATCTCCTGGCAAAAGATGGCATAGTACTGGGCAGTATTTCCTTTTACGGTGCTGAGGACCAGAATGAGGCTTTAGAAGATTCCAAGGTTATTCAGGTTCGATTTAACAAGGAAAGTATTGAAGAAGCAAAGAAACATTCTATCACTTTCAAGTTAGATGAACTTGACTTGACTACTCGACTGGATGTTTCTCTTGTTCAAGAAACTTTTAAAAAGCATCTATGGTCAATTCCCCCATCACATACAAGTGATGTTACTCAATTGTGGTATGGATTAAAGTGGTCCAGCAACAGTGACTCTCTATTTTGGAATGAGTATTATAGTCTCATCCGTCTAGATGAAAATTATTTGATGATTGATTTTGAACTAGCTGTTCAAGTAGCACGAGATGACTAGATAGGATTTTGAATAGTTGATTATGCTTATGATTCATTAAAGAAACTAATCTATTTAGTTTCTTTTTTTGTTTTTTGATTTAAATTTAAAACGATTTCCATTTTTAAGTTAAAGCAATTTCACGAACAAAAAAATGAATTTATTAAAAAAAGTTTCTAAAAATACTTTACAAGTATCTGAAAACATGATATAGTAATGAAGCTTAGAAAATGAGATGATGTTTTCTAGCAAATATAAACCCGAGTAAAAAATGCCTACGGACAGGCAGGGTTGAATGCCGAAGCGTGGTTGAAAAGCCACATTATTGATAGGGTTAAAAGCCTACTTTTATAAGTTGATGTTAGGACACTTGTCCTAATTCGTATAGATTTGTTAGTGTGGTGAAAGCACACGTCATCTTGTGAAACGATCAATAAAGTACGTAATATTTGCTACTAGAGAGTTAGGAAACATCAGGAACAGACATACTCAAAAGAAACAAACATAAACACGTCAGTAGATTGTAGAGCAGGTGCCAACCTGCTCTTTTTTCATAAGTATCCTTTAGAGCCTTACATGGTTAAGGTGTAAAAAATATGATAAAGGAGTATGTCTTTATAATGTTAAATCAAAACCAAGCTCCCATCTATGAGGGGTTGGTCAAGTTACGAAAGAAAAGAATTGTACCATTTGACGTACCTGGTCATAAGCGTGGCCGTGGTAACCCAGAATTAGTGGAACTTTTAGGGGAAAAATGTGTAGGTATAGATGTTAACTCTATGAAGCCCTTGGACAATCTGGGGCATCCCATTTCGATTATTCGAGAAGCTGAAGAGCTAGCAGCAGAAGCTTTTGGTGCGGCTCATGCCTTTTTAATGATTGGGGGAACAACTTCATCCGTGCAGACCATGATTCTCTCCACCTGTAAAGCAGGAGATAAAATCATCCTTCCCCGAAACGTTCATAAGTCAGCTATTAATGCACTCGTTTTATGTGGCGCCATTCCCATTTATATCGAGATGAGTGTGGATCCAAAAATCGGTATCGCACTGGGACTTGAAAATGACCGTGTAGCACAAGCTATTCAGGAACATCCAGATGCCAAGGCTATCCTAATCAACAATCCAACTTACTATGGAATTTGTTCAGACCTTAAGGGTCTAACAGAGATGGCTCACGCTGCAGGAATGAAAGTCTTAGTTGACGAGGCGCACGGTGCTCATCTGCACTTTACAGATAAACTTCCTCTATCCGCTATGGATGCAGGAGCAGATATGTCAGCTGTATCCATGCATAAGTCCGGTGGTAGCTTGACTCAAAGTTCCCTTCTTTTAGTTGGCGATCAGATGAATCCTGAGTACGTACGTCAGATTATTAATCTGTCACAGTCAACATCAGCATCTTACTTGCTGATGTCGAGTCTTGATGTTTCACGTCGAAACTTAGCCCTTCGTGGTAAAGAGTCCTTTGAAAAGGTCATTGAGTTGTCCGAATATGCTAGACGAGAAATCAATGCCATCGGTGGCTACTACGCCTACTCAAAAGAACTAGTAGATGGTGTCTCAGTTTGTGATTTTGATGTAACCAAGCTGTCAGTTTACACACAAGGTATTGGTCTAACAGGGATTGAAGTTTATGATCTCTTACGGGATGAATATGACATTCAGATTGAGTTTGGCGATATTGGGAATATCTTGGCCTACATTTCGATTGGTGACCGTATCCAAGACATTGAACGCTTGGTCGGTGCTCTAGCTGATATCAAGAGACTCTACTCGAGAGATGGGAAAGACTTGATTGCTGGAGAATATATCCAGCCTGAGTTAGTGCTTTCTCCTCAGGAAGCCTTCTACTCAGAGAGAAGAAGTTTAACCCTGGACGAGTCTGTTGGCCAGGTCTGTGGTGAATTCGTCATGTGCTATCCTCCAGGTATTCCAATCCTAGCGCCAGGTGAACGGATTACACGAGAAATTGTTGATTATATCCAATTTGCCAAAGAACGTGGTTGTTCCCTCCAAGGAACGGAAGATCCAGAGGTCAATCACATCAATGTTATTGAGAGAAAGGAGAACTAAATGGATTTATGGTTTTCTGAAGTTCATACTCCAGATGTGAAATTGTCTCTGAGAACAGCCAAACAACTCTACGCTGGTAAAAGTGAATGGCAGGATATCGAAGTTTTAGACACGCCTGCTTTTGGGAAGATATTGATTTTAAATGGGCATGTCTTGTTTTCAGATGCAGATGACTTTGTCTACAATGAAATGACAGTTCATGTTCCAATGGCTGTCCATCCTAATCCTAAGAAAGTCTTGGTTATTGGGGGTGGCGACGGTGGTGTTGCCCAGGTATTAACCCTCTATCCAGAATTGGAACAAATCGATATCGTGGAACCGGATGAGATGTTGGTTGAGGTCTGTCGAGAGTATTTTCCAGACTTTGCTGCAGGGCTAGATGATCCTCGCGTTACCATTTACTACCAAAATGGGCTTCGCTTTTTACGAAACTGCGAAGATGATTACGACATTATCATCAATGATGCGACTGATCCATTTGGACATACAGAAGGTCTTTTTACAAAGGAATTTTACGGCAATAGTTACAGAGCCTTGAAAGAAGACGGTATTATGATCTACCAGCATGGTAGTCCTTTCTTTGACGAAGATGAGTCGGCTTGTCGAAGCATGCATCGTAAGGTCAATCAAGCCTTTCCAATCAGCCGAGTTTATCAGGCACATATCCCTACCAGTCCGGCTGGCTATTGGTTATTTGGATTTGCATCGAAAAAATATCACCCTGTCAAAGATTTTGATAAGGAAGGCTGGAAAAAGCGCCAGCTATTCACAGAATACTATACTGCAAACTTACACGTTGGTGCCTTTATGTTGCCAAAATACGTTGAAGACATTTTAGAAGAAGAGGAAAGAAAAAAATGAGTCGTTTATTAGTTATCGGATGTGGGGGCGTTGCCCAAGTTGCTATTTCAAAGATTTGCCAAGACAGCGAAACTTTTACAGAAATTATGATTGCTAGCCGTACAAAGTCAAAATGTGATGACTTGAAAGCTAAATTAGAGGGCAAAACAAGTACTAAAATTGAAACAGCTGCTCTTGATGCTGATAATGTCGAAGAAGTCATTGCATTGATTGAAAGCTACAAGCCAGAAGCCGTTTTGAACGTAGCTCTACCGTACCAAGATTTGACAATTATGGATGCTTGCTTGGCAACGGGAGTTCACTATATCGACACAGCCAACTATGAGGCAGAGGATACAGAAGACCCTGAATGGCGTGCGATTTATGAGAAACGTTGTAAGGAGCTTGGATTTACTGCTTATTTTGATTACTCATGGCAATGGGCTTACCAAGAAAAATTCAAAGAAGCAGGCTTGACAGCTCTACTTGGATCTGGTTTTGACCCAGGGGTAACCAGCGTCTTTTCAGCGTATGCTTTGAAACACTACTTTGATGAAATCCACTATATCGACATTTTAGACTGTAATGGTGGTGACCACGGTTATCCATTTGCGACCAACTTTAATCCAGAAATCAACCTCCGTGAGGTTTCTGCACCAGGTTCTTACTGGGAAGATGGAAAATGGGTAGAAGTTGAAGCAATGTCTATCAAACGTGAATATGATTTCCCTCAGGTTGGTCAAAAAGACATGTATCTTCTTCACCATGAAGAAATTGAATCACTGGCTAAAAATATCCCAGGAGTTAAACGTATTCGTTTCTTCATGACTTTTGGTCAATCTTATCTAACCCACATGAAATGCTTGGAAAACGTTGGGCTCCTTCGTACAGATGCTATTAACTTTAACGGACAAGAAATCGTACCTATCCAATTCTTGAAAGCCTTGCTTCCAGATCCTGCAAGCCTTGGCCCACGCACTGTTGGTAAAACTAATATCGGCTGTATCTTTACAGGTGTTAAAGATGGTGTTGAAAAGACTATCTACATCTACAATGTTTGCGACCATCAGGAATGCTACGCAGAAGTTGGATCACAAGCCATTTCTTATACAACAGGTGTTCCAGCCATGATTGGGACAAAATTAGTGATGGATGGTACATGGAAACAGCCTGGAGTTTATAACCTTGAAGAGTTGGATCCAGACCCATTCATGGAAGATTTAAATAAATACGGCTTGCCATGGGTTGTGGTTGAAAATCCACAAATGGTGGACTGATGAAGTTAGAACAAGTACCAACACCTTCTTATATCATTGACTTAGGAAAATTAGAAGAGAATTGCCGCATTCTGCAAGAGATTCAGGAAAAAGCCGGTTGTAAGGTGTTGCTAGCTCAAAAGGCTTATTCCCTCTATAAAACCTATCCCTTGATTAGCCAGTATCTGTCAGGTACGACAGCTAGTGGACTTTATGAAGCGAAGTTAGCTAGGGAAGAATTTCCGGGGGAAGTCCATGTATTTGCGCCTGCTTTCAAGGAATCTGATATGGAAGAGTTGCTTCAAATATCTAATCATATTGTCTTTAACTCAGAGAGACAACTACGAAAATATGGTGAAACTTGTCGTGAAGCTGGTATCGGTGTTGGTCTACGCCTCAATCCTCAGTGTTCTACTCAGGGAGATCACGCGCTCTATGACCCTTGTGCACCAGGATCTCGTTTTGGAGTGACTTCAGACAAGATACCTAGTGATTTGCTGGACTTGGTTGACGGGCTTCATTTTCATACTCTTTGTGAGCAGGGGGCAGATGATTTAGAGACAACCTTGAAAGCAGTAGAAGAGCAGTTTGGGCCTTATTTGCATGAGGTCAAATGGCTCAATATGGGCGGTGGACATCACATTACAAGAGATGACTATGATGTGGACTTGCTGATTTCCGAAATCAAGCGTATCCGAAATACTTACAATCTTGAAGTCTATATCGAACCAGGAGAAGCCATTGCACTTAATGCTGGTTATTTAGCTACTGAGGTATTAGACATCGTTGAAAATGGGATTGAGACCTTAGTGTTAGATGCTTCAGCAAGCTGCCATATGCCAGATGTTCTAGAGATGCCTTATCGCCCCCCATTGAGAGACGGTTTTGAAGCGCAAGAAAAATCCTATACTTATAGACTTTCTTCCAATACTTGTCTAACAGGAGATATCATTGGAGACTATAGTTTTGAAAATCCAGTTGAGATCGGAGATAGACTTTACTTTGAAGATATGGCAATCTACTCCTTTGTCAAAAATAATACCTTTAACGGGATTGGGCTTCCAAGTTTGTATGTGATGGATAAAGAGGGTGAATGCTGTTTAGTCAAAGCCTTCGGCTATCAAGACTTTAAGGAGAGATTATCATGATGGACAGTCCAAAAAAATTAGGCTATCGTATGCCAGCAGAGTATGAACCCCATCATGGTACTCTCATGATATGGCCAACACGACCAGGATCTTGGCCTTTTCAAGGCAAGGCTGCTAAAAAAGCTTTTAGCCAGATTATCAAAACCATTGACCAAGGGGAAACAGTCTACCTTTTGGTGGAGCAGGACTATCTATCTGAAGCCCAATCCTACCTAGGCGATAGTGTTGTTTATCTAGATATTCCTACCAATGATGCCTGGGCGCGTGATACGGGTCCGACTATTCTCGTCAACGATAAAAAGGAAAAGTTGGCGGTAGATTGGTCTTTCAATGCCTGGGGTGGTGCTGTGGATGGTCTCTACCAAGACTATGAAGCAGATGACCAAGTCGCTAGTCGCTTTGCAGAAGTTTTAGAGATACCTGTTTACGATGCCAAACCTTTTGTACTGGAAGGCGGAGCTATTCACAGTGACGGTCAAGGAACGATTCTTGTGACTGAAAGTTGCCTTCTCAGTCCGGGTCGCAATCCTCATATGACAAAAGAAGAGATTGAAAATACCTTACTAGAGAGTCTTGGTGCTGAAAAAGTCATCTGGCTTCCTTATGGTATTTATCAGGATGAAACCAACGAACACGTCGACAATGTAGCAGCCTTTATTGGTCCAGCGGAGATTGTTTTAGCTTGGACAGATGATCAGGGTGATCCCCAGTATCACATGTCAGCAGCTGACCTTGCCCTTTTAGAGAAGGAAACAGATGCAAAAGGCCGGAGTTTCACTATTCATAAACTTCCGATTCCAGCTATCCATCAAGTAGTGACGGAAGAAGATTTGCCGGGCTATTCATATGAAGAAGGTGAAGAAGAGCGTTATGTAGGAGAACGTTTAGCAGCATCCTATGTGAACTTCTATATTGCCAATAAGTCTGTCTTGGTGCCACAATTTCAGGACGAAAACGACCAAGTGGCCTTAGATATTCTCAGTCAGTGCTTCCCAGACCGTGAAGTCGTAGGAATCCTAGCTAGAGATATTCTTTTAGGGGGTGGGAATATCCACTGTATTACCCAACAAATTCCAGAATAGGAGAAAAAGATGAGAAATGTAACGGTTGCAGCCATTCAGATGCAATGCGCTAAGGATGTGGAAACCAATATCCAAACAGCAGAGCGTTTAGTACGTCGGGCTGCAGAACAAGGCGCACAAATTATTCTCTTGCCCGAGTTGTTTGAACGTCCCTATTTCTGTCAGGAACGTCAGTATGACTACTACCAGTATGCCCAGTCGGTGTCAGAAAATACGGCTATCCAGCATTTTAAAGTAATTGCCAAGGAACTAAAGGTCGTTTTACCGATCAGTTTCTATGAAAAAGATGGTAATGTCTTATACAATTCTATTGCTGTCATTGATGCTGATGGGGAAGTATTAGGCGTTTATCGAAAAACACACATACCAGATGACCACTATTATCAAGAAAAGTTCTTCTTTACTCCTGGAAACACAGGCTTCAAAGTTTGGGATACTCGCTATGCGAAAATTGGTATTGGGATTTGTTGGGATCAGTGGTTCCCTGAAACAGCCCGTTGCCTTGCCATAAATGGTGCAGAATTACTCTTTTACCCAACAGCCATTGGTTCGGAGCCAATTTTGGATACAGATAGTTGTGGACATTGGCAACGTACCATGCAAGGGCATGCTGCAGCTAATATCGTTCCAGTTATCGCAGCCAATCGTTATGGTTTGGAAGAAGTCACTCCTTGCGAGGAAAATGGAGGGCAAAGTTCTAGCCTTAATTTCTACGGTTCATCCTTTATGACCGACGAAACAGGAGCTATTCTAACTCAAGCCGAACGACAAGGAGACGCTGTTCTGTTAGCAACTTATGACCTTGACAAAGGTGCAAAAGAGCGTCTGAACTGGGGTCTGTATAGAGATAGAAGACCAGATATGTATAAAGATATTGTGAGATGATAACAAAAAGTAGCCCACTCAGGCTACTTTTTAAAATTCTTTGTAAACATAAGGATTCTCTGGTTTATCGACTTTTACAAAGGATTGAATCTCAAGAGTTGGGAGGACTTGATTGAGTTCCTTGTGATATTGGTTTCTAATCTTCCCTTTTACTCTCACCCAGGTGTTATTGTCATACTGATTGGTATTTCCTGTGGTCAAGAGGCCGAAAACTCCCGAATCAGCGATGCAGTGCATGATACCGAAACGAAAAACGAACTGACTATTGGCATGATTTGGATCGTTGTAGACAAAGCCAATAAACTCGATTTCCTTGCCTTCAAATTCATTTGGATAATCATAGATAGCTTCCATGACTTCCAAGTAATTTTCATCCTTGATAACAATACTAGATTGAGCTAAATACTTATCAGCACTCTTACGGACAGTGTCTACATAAGCTGTGTGTGAATAAAACCTACTGGTATCCGGCTTAAGATATTGACTGCTCGTACCTTCGCTTGCTTGGATTGCCTTGTCCGTTCCTTCTGACAGAGGGAAATAATAGCCTTTTGCAGATACAGTTTGTGAGTCTAGTGCAACAGTTGGAAAGGCAAATCCAACTAACAAAGGTAAACTTAGGAGGACAAAACTAGCAAGCTTGGCTGAAAAACTATGTAAGTGGCTGTGTTCTTTCAAACGCTTGAAGCAAATATAGGCTTGAACAATGGCTAGCAAGAAAGACAACACCATTGTGATATAAGCCAGATAAGAGTAGTGGAGGTTTAGATATTGATTGAGCTTACCTGATAGGTGCAAATAAAAGGTTAAGACAAAATAACTCATCAAAATAAGAAATCGTATCATAGCATCACCCCGACTAGATAAGAATAGACAAGAACAACAAGAGTTACAATCGTCATGAACTGCCAAATAAAGCGAGTTTTAAGATAATTCTTCATCATGAGTAGGTTTTTGACATCAAGCATTGGTCCAATAACCAGAAAGGCAAGGACTGGCGCAAATCCGAAACTAGAGAGCAACGAAGAGCCAATAAAGGCATCCGCTTCACTACAAAGTGATAGAATGAAGGATAAGACCATCAATAGAATAATAGCAAGCAGTGGGGTAGCGCTGATAGATGTCAAGATTCGAGTTGGTGCATAGACTTGGACTATGCTAGCAAAAATACAGCCAAAAACCAAGTAACGTCCCATATCAAAGAATTCATCAATAGCTTGGATAAAGACCTGAAGGATTTTTTGACTTTTACTCAAGTGAGAAAAATCATGTTTATGACAAGCTAGCCTATTTTCCTTTTGAATCGATCCCTCCCAGACAAAACCAAGCAAGATTCCCAATATAGTAGCAACTAGAATTGCGCCCAAAATTCTTAGGAAAACCATTTGAATAGAATTACCAAAGGCCGAATAGGTCGCAAAGAGTACGATAGGATTGATGATAGGAGCGGTTACTAGAAAGGGAACAGCTGTATAGCTTGGAACCTTCTTCTCCAAGAAACGGTTGATGATCGGAACAATTCCACACTCACAAGAGGGAAAGAGAAACCCTATAAATGTACCAAAAAAGATCCTCCCCAAACGATTTTTAGGGAGAAATCTATATACTTTTTCAGGAGTCACATAGACTTCAATAGCACCTGAGATAATACTACCACTCAAGACAAAGGGTAGGGCTTCAATGATGATTGATAGAAAAATAGCGCCAGCTTGTAACACACTAGAAGGTAGACTTTGAAAGAGTGTCATCTATTTTTTCTTTTCAGCCTTATCTTTCTTTTCTTTATCATCTGGAAATGTCATTTGCTTCAAATCAGGTAGTTTAGCGAACTCTTCGAACATCTTATCTAAGTCATCAGTTTTTGTAAATTTAACAGCCATTGGGCATACCTCGATTCTTATTGTTTTCTCTATTATACTATTATTTCAGCCAAAAGGTTTAATTTTAAATTGACAAGACAAATGAATTTTTATCTTCAACAAATACCAAGCTAACTGTGACATTAATGAAAACAAGCTTTCTTCCTTATGGTATAATAGTTTCATGAATAAAAAATATGAAAAAATTTCCCAAGATTTGGGTGTAAGCTTAAAGCAAATTGATACGGTCTTGTCTTTGACAGCAGAGGGAGCGACTATTCCTTTTATCGCTCGTTATCGGAAAGACATGACTGGTAGTTTGGATGAGGTGGCTATCAAAGCTATTATCGACCTTGATAAAAGTCTTACCAACCTCAATGACCGTAAGGAAGCTGTTTTGTCAAAAATCAAAGAGCAAGGTAAGTTGACCAAAGAGTTAGAAGAAGCCATCTTAGCTGCTGAAAAACTAGCAGATGTTGAAGAACTTTATCTTCCTTATAAAGAAAAACGCCGCACCAAGGCGACAATTGCGCGTGAGGCAGGGCTTTTCCCTCTTGCTCGCTTAATCTTACAAAATGTTTCTGACCTAGAAAAAGAAGCAGAAGCATTTGTCTGTGAAGGATTCGAGACTCCACAAGATGCTTTAGCAGGTGCAGTTGATATTTTGGTTGAAGCTCTCTCTGAGGATGTCAATTTGCGTTCGATGACTTATCAAGAGGTCCTTAGACATTCTAAGATTACTTCACAAGTCAAGGACGAAAGTTTGGATGAAAAGCAAGTCTTTCAGATTTATTATGATTTCTCAGAGACGGTTGCTAACATGCAGGGATATCGTACTCTTGCCCTTAATCGTGGTGAGAAGTTAGGCGTCTTGAAAATTGGTTTTGAGCATGCGACTGATCGTATTCAAGCCTTCTTTGCTGCTCGTTTTAAGGTTAAGAATGCTTATATTGACGAAGTTGTTCAGCAGTCTGTTAAGAAAAAAGTCTTACCAGCTATCGAGCGCCGTATTCGTACTGAATTGACAGAAAAGGCAGAAGAAGGAGCTATTCAACTCTTCTCAGAAAACCTCCGTAATCTTCTTCTGGTAGCACCGCTAAAAGGGCGCGTGGTTCTTGGATTTGACCCTGCCTTTCGTACAGGTGCCAAGCTGGCGGTCGTTGATGCGACTGGTAAAATGTTGACGACACAAGTCATTTACCCAGTAAAACCAGCTTCAGCTCGTCAGATTGAAGAAGCAAAGAAAGATTTAGCAGATTTGATTGGCCAATATGGTGTTGAAATCATCGCTATCGGAAATGGGACTGCCAGTCGTGAAAGTGAAGCTTTTGTAGCTGAAGTACTTAAAGATTTTCCAGAAATTAGCTATGTCATTGTTAATGAGAGCGGTGCATCTGTCTACTCTGCTAGTGAACTTGCCCGTCAGGAGTTTCCAGAGTTAACTGTTGAAAAACGTTCGGCAATCTCAATCGCTCGTCGTTTGCAAGACCCGCTTGCTGAATTGGTTAAAATCGATCCAAAATCCATCGGTGTCGGTCAATATCAGCATGATGTCAGTCAGAAGAAATTGTCTGAAAGTCTCGACTTTGTTGTTGATACAGTGGTTAACCAAGTCGGTGTCAATATCAATACAGCTAGTCCAGCCTTGCTTTCTCATGTCGCAGGGCTTAACAAAACTATTTCAGAAAACATCGTCAAGTATCGTGAAGAAGAAGGTAAGATCACTTCACGCGCCCAAATCAAGAAAGTTCCTCGTTTAGGTGCTAAGGCTTTTGAGCAGTCTGCAGGTTTCCTTCGTATCCCTGAAAGTAGCAATATCCTTGACAACACAGGTGTTCACCCGGAAAACTATGTTGCTGTTAAGGAACTCTTCAAACGTTTGGACATTAAAGACCTAAATGAAGAAGCGCAAGCCAAACTCAAATCTATTTCAATCAAGGAAATGGCCCAAGAGTTAGATCTAGGACAGGAAACTCTTAAAGATATTATCGCAGACCTTCTCAAACCAGGTCGTGATTTCCGTGATTCTTTTGACGCTCCAGTTCTTCGCCAGGATGTTTTGGACATCAAAGACTTACAAGTTGGGCAAAAGCTTGAAGGAGTTGTGCGCAACGTCGTTGACTTCGGTGCCTTTGTTGATATCGGTATCCATGAGGACGGTCTCATTCACATCTCTCACATGAGTAAGAAATTTATCAAACATCCAAGTCAAGTAGTATCGGTCGGCGATTTGGTAACCGTTTGGGTTAAAAAAATCGATGCTGACCGCGAAAAAGTGAATCTGTCGCTTCTTGCACCTAATGAATCTAACTGATTACGTTAAACAGGTTTCTATAGAAGATTTTGGAAAACCTTTCAAACACCAAGCTCAATGGAATACTCGTCTACGGTCGACAGGTGGGCGATTTTTCCCTAAGGATGGTCATTTGGATTTCAATCCCAAAGTATATCAAGAACTTGGTTTAGAGGTTTTTCGTAAAATTGTTCGGCATGAGCTCTGTCATTACCATCTTTACTTTGAAGGCAAGGGCTATCAGCATAAGGATTTAGCCTTTAAGCAACTTCTAAAAGAGGTCGACGGTCTCCGCTTTGTTCCTCCCTTATCAAGTGCCAGTCAAAAGCCAAGCTTAGTCTATACTTGTCAGTCTTGTCAGCAAATCTATCAAAGAAAGCGAAAAATCGATACCAAGCGTTATCGTTGTGGTCTCTGTCGTGGAAAGCTCCTCTTGTTAAATCGGCCTAAGGACTGATGTAGCAAATCTAGCTTAGTGCTATACTAAGATTAAGAAATCCGAAAGAGGAATAAATTATGAATACAAAATTTTATAAAATGAGAAGAAATCGCATGATATCAGGTGTTCTTGCAGGCCTATCTGATAAGTGGAATCTTGATGTAACCCTAGTTCGTTTCCTTTTTGCAATTTTTACAATCGCAAATTTTGGACTCGGGATTATTATCTACATTATCCTGGCTTCGATCCTACCAACAAAAGAAGATATCGAAGCTGAAATGTATGGAACAGGCCCACGCAAGATTAAAGAAGTCCAACCTATCAATGATGACGAAGGTTGGTTTTGGTAATTTAAATTAACTGTCTATATTTTGATAGCAAAAAAAGATACCGTTCGGTATCTTTTTTAAATACTAAACAACTGTCCGAATAGATAGGTAACTCCCATAGTCAACAAACCGATACAAAGGTTACGGATCATGGCTGTTTTGGTTGGAGCTTTCCCAAGTTTGGCACTGGTGTAACCTGTAATCAATAGAGAAATGGCAACGATAAAAACAGTAGCAGGGATTCGATAGTCATTTGGAAAGATGGTAATGGAAAGCATTGGTGGTAAACTACCAAGAACAAAAGCGATGAAGCTAGATGTAGCAGCATGCCAAGGATTGGTAAACTCTTCATACTCGATTCCGTATTTTTCCTCAACTAAGGCTTTAAGTGGATTTTTAAGAAAAGCTTTATTGACTAAAAGTTGAGCTGAAGTTTCACACTCGCCATTTTGAAGATAAGCAGCATAAAGAGATTTCTTTGCGGCCTCGATATCCTTATCCAAAAGTAATTGTTCACGAGCTACAGCGGCTTCTTCAGTGTCTTTTTGAGTGGATACAGATACATACTCGCCACCAGCCATAGAAAAGGCACCAGCAAGAATTGCGGCTAATCCTGAGAGGAAAATAATCCAGATATTACTTGTCGCACTGGCAACCCCGATAACAACACCTGCGATGGAAATAATCCCATCATTAGCTCCTAGTACACCAGCACGCAAGATATTTAAACGCCCTGCAAAGTTTGAATCAATTTCATGAGTAATTTCTGTCATAGTCTTCTCCTTCATATTCATTATACAGTATGGGAGAAGTGAAAACAAACATTCTAAACTATCTGAAAAAAGTTCTACAATTCTAATAAAAGATTGCTATTTTTATCTATCAGGCATAGCTATTGCTTATGCCAATATATAACAAAGTTGTATTTGTAACCTAGTGAAATAGGTGATACAATAAACCTAATGAAATCTTTGGAGGTCTGATGATGACTCGTGAATTTAAATTTGAAACTCTGCAATTGCATGCAGGACAAGTGGTAGATGCTACTACCAAATCTCGTGCTGTACCAATTTACCAAACAACTTCCTTTGTATTTGAAGATACACAAGAAGGTGCAGAACTGTTTGCACTTCAGAAGGCTGGTAATATCTATACTCGTATCACTAACCCAACAACTTCAGCCTTTGAAGAGCGTATTGCAGCACTAGAAGGCGGAGTAGGTGCACTTGCTACAGCTTCTGGGATGGCGGCTCTTACTTATACTATCCTTGGACTTGCTCATGCAGGAGACCACGTGGTTGCAGCTTCAACTATCTACGGTGGGACCTTTAACCTTTTGAAAGAAACCCTTCCTCGTTACGGAATCACCACAACTTTTGTTGATATCGATAATCTAGAAGAAGTAGAAGCAGCGATTAAAGATAATACCAAACTTGTCTTGATTGAAACATTAGGTAATCCAGTTATCAACATTCCTGATATTGAAAAGATTGCTGAAATTGCTCACAAACATCAGATTCCTTTGGTTGCAGACAATACCTTTGCAACACCTTATCTCATCAATGTCTTTTCTCATGGTGTAGACATTGCGGTTCACTCAGCAACTAAGTTTATCGGTGGTCATGGTACAACTATCGGTGGTGTTATCGTTGATAGTGGGAAGTTTGACTGGGCTGCTTCAGGGAAATTCCCTCAATTAGTCGAAGAAGATCCAAGTTACCACAATATCAGCTATACTCGTGATGTTGGTGCTGCAGCTTTTATCGTTGCTGCTCGTGTTCAATTGCTTCGCGATATGGGAGCTGCCCTTTCACCATTTAACTCATTCTTGCTCTTGCAAGGGCTTGAAACACTTTCTCTCCGTGTAGAACGCCATGTTCAAAATGCTGAGAAAATCGTTGATTTCCTTGTGAACCATCCAAAGGTTGAAAAGGTCAACTATCCAAAACTTCCAGATAGTCCTTACCATGCCTTGGCTGAAAAATACTTACCAAAAGGTGTTGGTTCAATCTTTACCTTCCACGTTAAAGGTGGAGAAGCAGAAGCACGTAAAGTGATTGACAACTTGGAAATCTTTTCGAACTTAGCCAATGTAGCAGATGCTAAATCATTGGTCGTTCATCCCGCGACTACAACACATGCTCAGTTGTCAGACTCTGATCTAGAAGCAGCAGGAGTAACTAAAAATCAAATCCGTCTCTCAATCGGTCTTGAAAATGTCGATGATTTGATTGAAGATTTGCGACTAGCGCTTGAAAAAATCTAAAAATAACTAGTTTTTATTGAATTAATCATCCTTCTCACGAATAATAAAGTGAGGAGGATTTTTATGTACAGTATTTCATTTCAAGAAGATTCGCTCTTGCCAAGGGAACGCTTGGTGACAGAAGGAGTAGAGAGTTTGAGCAATCAGGAATTACTAGCCATTTTATTACGAACAGGAACTCGTCAATCTACCGTTTTTGAAATTGCACAGAAAGTATTGTCTCAATTGAACAGTTTAACTGAGTTAAAAAAAATGACCTTGCAAGAACTGCAGAGTTTATCAGGTATCGGTAGAGTGAAGGCTATTGAACTGCAAGCAATGATTGAGCTTGGAAGTCGTATTCACAAACATGAAACCATTGAGGCAGAGAGCATTCTTAGTAGTCAAAGACTGGCTAAAAAGATGCAACAAGAATTGGGAGATAAAAAACAAGAGCACCTAGTGGCGCTCTATCTGAATACACAAAATCAAATTATTCATCAGCAAACCATTTTTATTGGATCTGCTACTAGAAGTATTGCGGAACCAAGAGAAATTCTTCACTATGCCTTAAAGCATATGGCTACATCCGTGATTCTTGTTCATAATCATCCATCTGGTGCTGTTATGCCTAGTAGAAATGATGACCATGTTACGAAACTTGTTAAAGAAGCCTGCGAATTAATGGGTTTGGTCTTATTGGACCATCTCATTGTTTCACATTCCGATTATTTTAGTTACCGTGAGAAGACGGACTTGATATAGGTTTATTTTTTAAATTTTAGGGGACCCTGATCAATCTCTTGTAAAGCATAGGATTCTACTTGAGTCATATCTATGACAGGAAGTGGAGCTAATGTAGGGACTAGCAATTTTTCTTGCACGATAAAATCAACAATAGCATTAAAATCTTTTATTTTATAATACCTTTTTTTATGGATGAGGATATCCCTGTAAAAACCGACCGATGAGCGAAATTTACCTTTTAATTTAGCATCTGTTTTTTTACAAAATGGTTTTGCCTTTTTAGACCACTCTTTGAGTTGCTTTTGTTTTTCTTTTTGAGATAGTTTATCAAGATTCTCTTTATCCTTAGAAAATGCTTGATAGCTTTCGGCTGTTAAAAGTCTGTATAGATTAGAAAGTTGAAAATAAACTTCTATTTCCTTGCTCTTAAGAAAAGTGAAAATATTAGCTTCTAAATCTCTCAAAATATCATGAGTAGAAGGTGTTTTAAGTTCATTCACGATTTAATAACCTATTAGTAGCTTTAGAGTTCATTGACGACATAGTCGAAAAGTGTTTTATCTTTGGGGCGATTTTCAAAGAGAAATTCTGGATGCCATTGAACACCGAGGAAAGGGAAACCATCCGTTGTTGTAACAGCCTCGATAATTCCATCTTTAGGATCATGAGCTACAACCTTTAGATTTGGAGCTAGGTCCTTAATACTCTGATGGTGGAAAGAGTTGATATGGGAGATTTCTCCATAGATATCTCGAAGAATAGTATCAGGCTCGGTGACTAAACGTTGAGTTGTATACTCGGCTGAAGTATCCTGCCAATGGTCTTCAATATCTTGATAAAGAGATCCTCCCATAGCCACATTAAAGAGCTGGGTGCCTCGACAAACAGAAAAAATGGGTTTCTTCTGTTTAATGGCTTCTTTTATAAGAGCTAGCTCAAAAATATCTCTCTGAAGGTGGTAGTCATCGCTATCGATCTTTTTAGGCTCACCATAGAACTTTGGATCGACATTTTGTCCACCAGTTAAAATGAGTTTATCAATCAAGCCAATGTAGTAACTAGCCATTTCTTGATCACCAATTGGTAGGATAATGGGAATTCCCCCAGCTTCCTTGACTCCTTCAACAAAGCCTTTCGCAGCATAGCTCATCATAAGCTCATCATCAGGATGAGCTTTTTCGTTTCCTGTAATCCCAATAACTGGTTTTTTCATAAATGCTTTCGCTTTCTAATCCTCTTTTCTCATGAAATAGAGGAGAGTTTGCAATTCACTAGTTAAATCTACATACTGAGCTACCACATCTTTTGGTAGTTGGAGATGAACGGGTGAAAAGCTTAAAATTCCTTTAATACCTGCTTCGACAAGGAGATTAGCTACTTCTTGTGATTTGACACTCGGAACTGTTAAGATTGCAGTTTTAACATCTGCATTCTTTATTTTATCCTTGATTTGGGAAATTCCATAAATTGGGATTCCATCAGGAGTTTTTGTCCCAACTTCAGGATGATCATCCAAATCAAAAGCCATAATGATTTTCATTTTGTTTCGTTCGTGGAAACGGTAGTGAAGGAGAGCGTGCCCCATATTACCAATACCCACCAACATAACATTTGTAATAGAATTATCATTTAGAAGATCAGCAAAAAACGTCATTAGTTTTTTGACATCGTAGCCAAATCCACGGCGACCAAGTTCACCAAAGTAGGAAAAATCTCGTCTAACAGTAGCAGAGTCAATACCAATGGCCTCGGCAATTTGTTTTGAGTTGGCTCTTTCAATTTTTTCTGCATGAAATCTTTTAAAGATACGATAATAAAGAGAAAGTCTCTTTGCTGTTGCTTTTGGAATAGCAGACTGTTTTTCTTTCACAAAATCACAACCTTTCTAAATACTATTTTATAGAAAGATTGTGAAAAAATCAACAAAAACAAGAAAAAACTAAGAAAAATCTTAGCTTATCTTCGTAAAATCATAGTGAGATAGAAAACGATAGAGATTTCCCAGAAGCCCCTGATAGATTTCTTTTTCATTATAGGTCAGAGAAGTAATGACAGTAGTATCTGGAAGAGTCACACAACCTGAAAGTGATAGCATGAGTGCTTCATAATCTTCGTATTCTAAAACGCGATCGACTTGATAGGTGTCTTTGTAAGTTAATCGAAACATAATTGCCTTCTATCTTTCGCTTTTAGTAAAGACATCACGTTCAACAAGACTATCCATCAAGAAGTAAAATTTCTCTTGGTGGATATGAGTTTCTTCTGACTTAAAGATATCGACTAAACGTAGACCAAATTTATCAGTGATGTTGATTTTTGCACCTGTTAAGTCTTTGTTGATGATAATCTCAAGTTGGAAACCTTCCCCACTATTTGGAACTTTTTCAAGAAGACGTGTTAGTTCATAGTTACCAACCTTAGTTTCAAAAAAAGTGTTATCTTTTAGAGTGAACTTTTTGACGGTTGGGCTAAGTGTGTAATCATAACGGCAATTTTTAAGACTAATGGTTTTTTCGAATGCCATTGAGTTAACCTCCAATGATTTCTTTTAGAGTTTGTGCGAGAGTGATTATTTCTTGCTCTGTATTTTGAGGTGAAATGCTGACGCGAACGGATTCGTGTAAGCGAGGAGAGTCTTCACCGTAGAAAGCCTGAAGAACATGACTAACCTGAACGACACCTGCAGTACAAGCAGAGCCAGTTGAAATAGAAATACCTTCAAGATCTAGACGAAGGAGTAGTAGATCATTACGTTGACCTGGGAATCCAATATTAAGGACATAAGGTAGCTGGTCTTTCCCTTGATTGAGATAATAGTCTGTGTCAGCCATTTCCTTTAAGAATGTTTCTTTTAGTTTTTGAACCTTTTTAAAGTTTTGTTCTTGGTTTTCAAGATCATCCTTTAGAGCTGCTACCATTCCCACAATGGCAGGAAGATTTTCTGTTCCTGCTCTTTTTTTCTGCTCTTGATCGCCACCATGAAGGTAGGAGTCAAAATCTGTAGATGCAGCATAGAGAAAACCAACTCCTTTTGGACCATAAAATTTGTGTGCAGAAGCGCTAAGAAAATCAATTCCCAATTTTTCGGGAAGAATCTCAAATTTACCAACTGCCTGAACCGCATCGACATGATAGACGGCTGGATGATTTTTTAGAACTTCACCAATTTTAGCAAT
This sequence comes from Streptococcus sp. SK140, assembly GCF_000259525.1. Lineage (NCBI taxonomy): Bacteria > Bacillati > Bacillota > Bacilli > Lactobacillales > Streptococcaceae > Streptococcus > Streptococcus sp. SK140. The sequence goes on from NZ_AJML01000022.1 coordinate 69,536, forward strand.
AGGTAAAAGTGTACCAGTTTCATTGTTTGCAAACATAGTAGAAACAAGAATGGTATCTTCACGCAGTGCATTTTTGACTTGGTCTGCAGTGATTTCTTGATGTTCAGGATGTAAAATAGTCACTTCAAAACCGAAATTTTCAACCAAGTATTTGATGGGTTCTAGAACAGCATGGTGCTCAATCGCAGTAGTGATAATGTGCTTTCCACGATTTTGATGGCGAAGGCAGTAGCCGATGATAGCAGTATTATTGCTTTCAGTACCACCAGTGGTAAAAAATATATGTTGTGGCTTTGTTCCTAGTAAACTTGCAAGTTCTTGACGAGCTTCTCGTAATAGTTTACCTGCTTGGCGCCCATGGCCATGAATACTAGAAGGGTTGCCATAAGTTTCTTGCATGACTTGAGTCATTGCTGAGATAGCTACTGAAGACATCGGAGTCGTTGCAGCATTATCCAAATAAATCAAAAACTCACCTAATTTCTATTTAAATAGTGGACTAACTGGTTTTCTTTCATGAATACGAACCATAGCATCACCAATCAATTCACTAGCAGTGATGTATTGTACGTTTTTAGGTTTTCTACTTTCTGTCACAACAGAATCTGTAACCAAGATCTCCTTGATATTTGTTGCATCTAATAACTCTGCAGCACCGTTAACGAATAGTCCATGACTTGAAACTGCATAGATTTCAGTTGCGCCGTCACGTTCTAAGATTTTAGCAGCTTCAGAGAAGGTACGGCCAGTATTCAGAATGTCATCGATTAAGATTGCTTTCTTACCTTCAACCTCCCCAATAATGTAACCTTGGCTACGTTCAGAATCATCTTGTGCATAATCAATGATAGCAATCGGAGCATCTAGGTATTCTGCAAGACTACGAGCACGTTTTACACCAGAGTTTTTAGGACTAACAACAACCACATCTGAACCAGTCAAACCTTTATCGCAGTAATGTTTTGCAAAAAGTGGAATTGTATAGAGGTTATCTACAGGAATGTCAAAGAATCCTTGAACCTGAACGGCATGGAGGTCAAGAGTCAATACACGACTAACTCCAGCTTTCACCAACATATTTGCAACCAGTTTTGCAGTAAGTGGTTCGCGTGAAGAAGCGATACGATCTTGGCGAGCGTAGCCGAAGTATGGAAGTACAACGTTAATGGTATTAGCACTAGCGCGAACACAAGCATCAACCATAATCAAGAGTTCCATCAAGTGGTTATTTACTGGATAACTAGTTGATTGGATGATATAAACATCATATCCACGAACACTTTCTTCGATGTTAACTTGGATTTCACCATCTGAAAATTGGCGTGAAGATACTTTTCCAAGTGGAACACCTGCAGCATCTGCGATTCTTTGAGCAATTTCCTGGTTGGAAGATAGTGCGAAAAGTTTCATGTTTTTTGTATCTGACATCGATAAACCGTCCTCTTTAAACTAAGTGAATCGCTGTAGTGAAACACTTTTAGTGATAAATGCTCTCTACAACAGATTCTATTATTTTTCATCCCTTTTATTTTATCAAAAAAAGAAGATTATTTCAGTATTTTTTCATATTTTCTATAAAACGAACCAATTTTGAAGGAGCTTTTTTGTAATGGATTTCATTGGCTTGTAAAAATTCTTGGAAATCAAGACTACCTTGGTTGCCATCTTCCACTTCTAATTCAAGCTCATAGTCAACAATATCAAAGTATTGGCTTTGATCAAGTGCCATGAGTCCGATAGGAGTTTGCTTTTCGTAGCGAACAGTAGTTAGGCAACCTAAAACTACCCAACCACTGGTTGAAAGTCCACGGCTAGTCAATTCGTCAAGAATCATTCCTTGCGGAAGTTTACATTCTTTAAGACAATGGTTTGCTTCCTCGAGGCTTAGATCTTGATTGTACTCCATATTTCCAACTTTTTGTGGGATTTTTATGGTCAATTCAGCGCTATTTTCAAAAGTACGAATGCGCATAGCGATTTTATGTTTGCGAAGGTAAAAATCTGGCGTGTCTAGGTAGTAATTTTTTTGTGTAATAGGTGTGACTCCTGAAAAGTGATCCTGCAATCTTTGATATTCATCCTTGTTTAGAAGTGTTTTCATTTCAATTTCTAAATGTTTCATTTTTTTTACTTTTTCCTTATCTTTGAAAGCGATTGTATGGTATAATAAGCATTGTATTTATTGTATAAGATTTTTCCTAGAAAATCAAAAACTAGATAAATCGAAGTGTATAGAGAATTGGATGAAAAAGATATATGATTACAGAATGGGAAGAATTTTTAGATCCTTACATTCAGGCTGTCGGAGAGCTGAAGATAAAACTCCGAGGTATTCGAAAACAATACCGCAAACAAAATAAACATTCTCCAATTGAGTTTGTAACTGGTCGAGTCAAACCGATCGAAAGTATAAAAGAAAAAATGGCTCGTCGAGGGATTGGATACGATACGTTGGAACAGGACTTGCAAGATATTGCAGGTTTACGCGTCATGGTTCAATTTGTAGATGACGTGAGCGAGGTTGTTGCCATCCTTCGTAAGAGGCAAGACATGAGAGTGGTACAAGAACGTGACTACATTACTCATCGAAAGGCTTCAGGCTATCGTTCTTACCATTTGATTATTGAGTATACAGTTGATACGATCAATGGGGCAAGAACGATTCTGGTGGAGATTCAGATTCGTACTTTGGCTATGAATTTCTGGGCTACCATCGAGCATTCTCTCAATTATAAATATCAAGGGGATTTTCCAGAAGAAATTAAGAAACGCTTGGAAATCACAGCAAGAATCTCTCACCAATTGGATGAAGAAATGAGTAAAATTCGTGATGATATCCAGGAAGCACAGGCACTCTTTGATCCATTGCATAGAAAGTTAAATGACGGGGTAGGTAATAGTGACGATACCGATGAAGAATACAGGTAAACGAATTGATCTAATCGCTAATCGCAAACCTCAAAGTCAAAGAGTCTTATATGAATTAAGAGATCGACTAAAAAAGAATAACTTTATATTAAATGATAAACATCCCGATATCGTGATTTCCATAGGTGGGGATGGGATGCTTTTGTCTGCTTTTCACAAGTATGAAGACCAGCTGGATAAGGTTCGCTTCGTTGGTGTTCACACAGGTCATTTAGGCTTCTATACGGATTACCGTGATTTTGAACTAGATCAATTGCTTACTAATTTACAGTTGGATACTGGGGCTCGTGTGTCTTACCCGCTTTTAAATGTAAAGATATTTTTGGAAAATGGAGAAGTGAAAATTTTCCGAGCTTTGAATGAGGCTAGCATTCGGAGAGCTGATAGGACTATGGTTGCCGATATTATCATTAACCAAGTGCCATTTGAACGTTTTAGAGGAGATGGCCTGACGGTATCGACGCCAACCGGGAGTACAGCCTATAACAAATCTCTTGGTGGAGCTGTTTTACATCCTACTATTGAGGCCCTACAATTGACAGAAATTGCGAGTCTTAACAATCGTGTCTACAGAACCTTAGGTTCTTCTATCATTGTGCCTAAGAAGGATAAGATAGAATTGATACCAACTCGTAATGACTACCATACGATTTCTGTTGACAATAGCATTTATTCTTACCGTAATATTGAAAGAATAGAATACCAGATAGACCATCATAAGATTCATTTTGTAGCAACACCAAGCCATACTAGTTTTTGGAATCGTGTCAAAGATGCCTTTATTGGTGAGGTGGATGAATGAGGTTTGAATTTATTGCTGACGAACACGTCAAGGTAAAGACATTTTTGAAAAAGCATGAAGTTTCTAAAGGATTGCTTGCCAAAATCAAGTTTCGAGGCGGAGATATTCGCGTAAACGGTCATCCACAAAATGCAACCTATCTCTTAGATATAGGGGATGTGGTTGTCATCGACATTCCTCCTGAGGAAGGTTTTGAGACACTGGAAGCAATTGATTATCCACTGGATATTCTGTTTGAAGATGATCATTTCTTAATTCTAAACAAACCCTTTGGTGTGGCCTCGATTCCTAGTGTCAATCATTCCAATACCATTGCCAACTTTATCAAGGGCTACTATGTGAAACAGAACTATGAAAATCAGCAGGTTCACATTGTAACCAGACTAGATCGCGATACTTCGGGTCTCATGCTTTTTGCTAAACATGGTTATGCTCATGCTAGACTAGACAAGCAGTTGCAAAAGAAAGCCATTGAAAAGCGCTATTTTGCACTCGTTAAAGGAGATGGGGTTCTGGAACCTCAAGGTGAAATTATTGCCCCGATTGCCCGTGATGAAGATTCAATCATCACTAGACGAGTGGCAAAAGGTGGTAAGTATGCCCATACTTCCTATCGTATTGTTGAGTCTTATGGCAATATTCATCTAGTTGATATTCGACTACATACGGGAAGGACACACCAGATTCGTGTTCATTTCTCCCATATCGGTTTCCCTTTGCTTGGCGATGACCTCTATGGTGGTAGTCTTGAACATGGCATAGAGCGCCAAGCTCTGCATTGCCATTACTTATCGTTTTATCATCCTTTTCTTGAAGAGCAGTTGGAGATGGAAAGTCCACTGCCGGATGATTTCAACACTCTTATAACTCAGTTATCAAATAATAATTTATCTTAAAAGGAGTCAAAACTCATGGAAGTTTTTGAAAGTTTAAAAGCCAACCTAGTTGGTAAAAATGCACGTATTGTCTTGCCAGAAGGTGAAGAACCACGTATTCTTCAAGCTACAAAACGCATCGTAAAAGAAACAGAAGTTATTCCCGTCTTACTAGGAAACCCTGACAAAATTAAAATTTATCTTGAAATCGAAGGAATCATGGATGGTTATGAAGTCATCGACCCAGTCCACTACCCTCAATTCGAAGACATGGTAGCATCACTTGTAGAACGTCGTAAAGGAAAAATGACTGAAGAAGAAGCTCGTGAAATCTTGGTTAAAGACGTGAACTATTTTGGTGTTATGTTGGTTTACATGGGCTTGGTAGATGGAATGGTTTCAGGAGCTATTCACTCTACTGCGGCAACTGTTCGCCCAGCCCTTCAAATTATCAAGACTCGTCCGAATGTTAGCCGTACTTCAGGTGCCTTCCTTATGGTTCGTGGTACTGAGCGTTACCTCTTTGGTGACTGTGCCATCAATATCAATCCTGACGCAGAAGCCTTGGCAGAAATTGCGATTAACTCTGCTATCACAGCTAAGATGTTCGGTATCGAACCAAAAATCGCTATGCTAAGCTATTCAACTAAAGGCTCAGGTTTTGGTGAAAGCGTAGATAAAGTTGTTGAAGCAACTAAGATTGCTCATGATCTTCGTCCTGACCTTGAAATCGATGGTGAATTGCAATTTGATGCTGCCTTCGTTCCAGAAACAGCTGCTCTCAAGGCACCAGGAAGCAAGGTTGCTGGACAAGCAAACGTCTTTATCTTCCCAGGTATCGAAGCAGGAAATATTGGCTACAAGATGGCAGAACGTCTCGGTGGCTTTGCAGCAGTTGGTCCAGTATTGCAAGGTTTGAACAAACCAGTTAATGACCTTTCTCGTGGATGTAACTCAGATGACGTCTTCAAACTTACACTAATCACAGCAGCACAAGCTGTACACCAATAAAATACAAGATAGCTCCTTTTCTGTTAAAGGAGCTTTTCGTTGAATTTCAAATCTAAAGATGATAAAATGTATTTACAAATCATCTTTACAAAGAGGTATTAATCATGGCAAGTACTCAACCAGTTAATTTTAGAGCAGATTCGACTTTTTACCAACAAACGAAAGAAATCATAGCTGATGAAAAGTTAACCCTGTCAGATATCTTTAATGCTGCACTTCGTAAAATTGCGACAGGTGCGGTTGATCCTAAAGAGTTCGTATTTAGTGATTTACAAGAGACTCAATATCAGGTTGCTTTTGAAGACTTGAAAAAGGAAATTTTGATGGGTCATCAAGAAGTTGAGCAAGGTAAACTAACGTCTTTGGCAGATGTAAGAAAGGAATTTGGACTTGACTAATCATAAACGTTACCATGTTTCTCTTACGGATCAAACTAAGAAAGACTTGAGAGAAATACATGATTATATTGTACTGAATTTTTACAGCCAGCAATCTGCCGATAGTAAACTAGACCTTATTCTAACGGCACTAGAAACTTTAGAAACCTTTCCAGAAGCATGTCCTTTGGTGTCAAGTCGAGGTTATGGTGAATTAACAGATGACGGAAAACGTTATCGATATATGCCAATTGAAAATTACTTAGCTTTTTATTATATCGACAAATATGAGGTTTATGTCTCCAGAATTTTAAATTCCAAGCAGAATTGGGCTAAGTTATTCAATAAGTAGAGGTAAAATTTTTTAAATTTTTTTGAATCATTTAGTCCCACTCTTTGTCCCCCCAAGAAAGGAAGTTTTTAAAATTGAAATACAAATTTCTATTATTCGACCTCGACCATACCTTACTCGATTTTGATGCTGCTGAGGATATAGCTCTGACGCAACTCTTAGAAGAAGAAGGAGTAGAGGATATCCAAACTTACAAAGATTATTATGTGCCCATGAACAAAGCCCTTTGGAAGGATTTGGAACAGAAAAAAATTACAAAGGCTGAGTTAATTAACACTCGTTTTGAAAAATTGTTTGCTCATTTTGGTATTGAAAAAGATGGGTCCTACTTAGCAGAGCGCTACCAGTTTTTCCTTTCAAAACAGGGGCAGACTTACCTAGGTGTGGAAGATTTATTAAAAAATTTGATAAAACAAGGCTATGAGCTCTATGCTGCGACAAATGGAATTACCCTTATTCAAACAAGACGTTTAGAGCAATCTGGTATCGCACCATTTTTCAAGGAGATTTTCATTTCTGAGCAACTCCATACCCAAAAACCAGATGCTGCATTTTATGAGAAAATTGGAGCTCGTATCCCTAACTTTGATAAAAATCATGCCCTTATGATTGGTGATTCCTTATCAGCTGATATTCAGGGTGGACAAAATGCAGGAATTGATACTGTCTGGTACAATCCTCAACATCTGGAAAATAAAACCCAAGTCCAGACAACTTATGAAGTCGACTCTTATCAGGCTCTGCTTGATTGCTTGGGAATCCTTTAAAAATCACAAAATATAAAAGATTCTGGAAAACATGGAGTTCAAGAAATTTTGGTAATATTTTGAAAACGCTTTATTTTTTGATATAATAAATCATGCAAGGATATAATGACAAGAATATTGTGATTGTCATGTACCGTTGAGCTCTCAATGGTCATTGAAGCGATAGTGCTGTTTATCAAATAGATGTTAAAAAAGGGGCATCAAAGCTAGTCTATCATTTGCCTATTAAGCTGCTAGATAAATTGGAAAACCTTATATAACCAAGAATTTTCAATAGTGATACTAGTAACAAATTTTACTCTTCTCAGTTAGTTTCAACAGGGATTAATGTGTGACTGGAGTAGATGTAGGTACCTAAGATTGGACTTATGCTATTCATCTGTTTGAACGTCTTAAATTGGTTGAAACAAACGATATAGGAGCAAATCAGTATGATATTGAAAAGAAATAAAAGAGCTATGAACTTCATGTTGATGTTAATAAGTGCTTGTTGTTGCCTTATTTGTCTAAGTGCCTGTCAGTCAAATCAGGTAAATTCGGTAGATGATTATAAAATGGCTATCTGGGATAGCGATAAAATAGCTGTCTTTGATGATTATGATTTAAATGAGTTCAAGGGTAATATAGCTAGAAAAGAAAAATATATCTATTGGGCTGAAAGTTTTTCGGAAGCAGGATCCTATTCAACTGCAAAAACAAAAGATACCCCTGCTCTAAAAAGATTTTTAGGTAGAATTAATAAGGAAAATTTAACTGAAACATTTAAAGTAGCAGAAGGAAATGATGCTTATGCCTCCATAACAGATGGAGATTATTTATATGCAACTGCTGTCTTTACAGATAGAATTGAATTTTATAAATATGATAACAATTTAGAAGTTGTCACTAATGTTACCATGAAAAATGATGGTCAACTAAATGCCAGTCAACAGTTTGTTATTGTAGATAATTATTTATACTTACTTGTAACCACATTGGATTTATCAACTCAAGTTCCTAATGCTGAAATTTGGAAAATGGATAAAGAATTCAACATCGTCGAAACATATAATCTAAACGAAACATCAGCATATATGAGAATGGTTAATGTAGGTGATGTCTTGTATATTGTGGAAGCACTTAGTGGGAGAAATTCTGATGGAGAATATAAGTCAGGAAATAAATTATTGGTTTTTGATTTAAAGAGTCAAAACAAGAATTATATCGATATTCCTGATAAGTATCCAACAAATATTCACTATGATGCTAAAAATAACCAATTGATTATAGAGAATGAGGGATTGTATAATGGCGAATTTTCCTTTACTACTGTCAATCTAGACAATTTAGAAGAAGATATTATTCATCTAGAAGGCTTTAGTACAGAGCAATATATTGCACCGTATTTTACATTTAAAGACAATATCTATTATTTTTTATTTAATGATTCTCTGGTTAAATATGATATTGTTGATAAGAAACAAACCATTATCAATCTAGAAAAATATAAGATAAAAGACGCCCATTATCTGATTGTTAAATAGTTTATTTAGAAAGTTTTAAAAATAAAAGTTTAATCTAAAAGATTTAATTAAGTATAATTCTAGTAATCTAGTTTATTACTGATGATATAGAAAATTATGCAAGGAAAAGACTTTTAAGATTATATGATAGTTTTTGAAATGCTTAGCTATCTTTCTGATTGGTGAAGCTGTTATGGCGAAGCTTTTGTAAGATTTTTGTATTATCGACAAAAATTAACTGATGAATTTAAGACCCGTGTCACAAAGAAATTGAATAAATAGTTTAATGAAAATCTAAATAATCGAACTCAAATGATTTTCTATGAAATTGGCAAAGAATTTATCCTTACTAATACTTCACAGGGTATTGAACAAATGCTCTTTTGTATAGATTCTTTGCAAAACCTAACAAAATATTTAAAACTGTTAAAAAGTAGATTGGAGTCTATAAATTATGGGAACATGGGATGCAACGATTTTTGGAAATGACACTTCCTTAGATATTAAAGAAGAATTCTTCGAGAGATACAATCAAGGAGAAGATGCAAATACAATCAAAAATGACCTGACATCGGATTTATATGATGACGATATGTATGATGTCTTGTTCGCCTTAGCACACTGTTTATGGGAAGTTGGGCAATTAGATGATGAATTCTTGCTTGAAATTAAAGAAATCATTCTTAACAAAGAAGATTTAGAACTAGCCCAAGAATTAGGTGCTGATAGTGAATTTTTAGAACAAAGAGCTGAAAATCTAGAAAAGTTTTTAGAAAAAATTAGTGTAAAAAATAAAAACTTAAATAACTAATTGCTTGTCTACCTCAGTCTGATATTAAAATGACCACAAAACCCACCATGAAAGATGTGCGATCAGCACGAATTCTTGATCCAAGTTTTCATAGTGCAGAATACAATTCATTTCGTGACTCTAAGTATTACTACTCTTTTGTAAATTGTATTTCAGGCTATCTAAAAAGTTCTGCAACTAAAAAATTTGAAAAATACAATGATAGTTTTTTTGAAATAATAGGCTATCTTTCAAATTGGAGGACTTGCTGTAGTCTTGAATCTTTATAAAATTTATCGAGACGTTTATAGATACTGTAAAAAGTGGTTTAGATAGCCACTTTTTGCTATAATAGAGGCAGTATAAACGAAGGAGAAAGCAATGGAACACTCATCCTGGCATGCTTTGATTAAAGAGCAATTACCTGAAGGTTATTTTGGGAAAATCAATCACTTTATGGAGCAGGTTTATGCTCATGGGATTGTTTATCCGCCTAAGGAAAAGGTTTTTCAGGCTCTTTTAACAACTCCTCTAGAAGAGGTTAAGGTGGTGATTCTGGGGCAGGATCCTTATCATGGGCCAGGTCAGGCGCAGGGATTGAGTTTTTCCGTTCCAGATTCTATTCCAGCCCCTCCTTCTTTGCAAAATATTTTAAAAGAACTTGCGGATGATATTGGGGTAAAACCGTCTCATGACTTGACCTCTTGGGCTGAGCAGGGAGTCTTGCTTCTCAATGCTTGCTTGACTGTCCCTGCTGGCCAGGCTAATGGTCATGCTGGTCAGATATGGGAACCATTTACAGATGCTATTATTAAGGTCGTCAATAACCTAGATAGACCAGTAGTTTTTGTACTTTGGGGAGCCTACGCCCGTAAGAAGAAGTCCTTGGTTAAAAATCCTCAGCACTTGATTATCGAATCAGCCCACCCAAGTCCTCTTTCTGTTTACAGAGGATTTTGGGGTTCTAAGCCTTTTTCTAAGGCCAATGCATTCTTAAAAGAAACAGGACAAGAGCCAATCGATTGGCTTAGATAAGGAGAGAATATGCCTCAGCTAGCGACAATTTGCTACATTGATAATGGAAAAGAATTGCTCATGCTTCATCGCAATAAAAAGCCTAATGATGTCCATGAAGGAAAATGGATCGGTGTAGGTGGAAAGATAGAACGCGGCGAAACTCCACAAGAATGTGCTGCTCGTGAGATTTTAGAAGAAACTGGTCTAAAAGCAAAACCAGTATTAAAAGGAGTGATCACCTTTCCAGAGTTTACTCCTGACTTGGACTGGTACACCTACGTCTTTAAGGTAACAGAATTTGAAGGAGAATTGATTGACTGTAATGAAGGTACCTTAGAATGGGTTCCTTACGATGAGGTTCTGAGTAAGCCGACTTGGGAAGGGGACCATACCTTTGTCGAGTGGCTTTTAGAAGATAAGCCCTTCTTTTCAGCTAAGTTTGTCTATGATGGTGATAAATTATTGGACACTCAAGTGGATTTCTACGAATAAAGGAGTAAAGTTATGTTAGTAATCAAAAACGGCCGTGTGATGGATCCAAAGTCTGGTTTGGATCAAGTTTGTGATGTTTTGGTTGATGAAGGGAAAATTGTTCAAATTGCTCCTGAAATTCAGGAAGAAGATGCTCAAGTAATAGATGCTACTGATCTTGTGGTTGCGCCTGGATTGGTAGATATCCATGTCCATTTCCGTGAACCAGGTCAAACGCATAAAGAAGACATTCATACCGGAGCACTAGCAGCAGCTGCAGGTGGATTTACAACTGTCGTAATGATGGCTAATACTAATCCAACTATCTCAGATGTTGAGACTTTGCAGGAAGTTCTTCAATCTGCGGCAAAGGAAAAGATCAACGTTAAATCTGTAGCAACGATTACCAAAAACTTTAATGGTCAAGACCTAACTGACTTTAAAGCTCTTTTAGAAGCAGGGGCAGTTGGTTTTTCTGATGACGGGATTCCTCTTGAAAGTAGTAAAGTTGTCAGGGAAGCCATGGAAAAAGCTAAAAAACTCAACACCTTTATCAGCTTGCACGAAGAAGATCCTGGCTTGAATGGTACGCTTGGTTTTAACGAAAATATCGCTAAAGAGCATTTTCATATTTGCGGTGCAACAGGAGTTGCGGAGTACGCTATGATTGCTCGTGATGTCATGATTGCCTATGCAACCAAGGCTCATGTTCATATCCAGCATTTGTCTAAGGAAGAAAGTGTTAAAGTTGTAGAGTTTGCTCAAAATATGGGAGCAAACGTAACTGCAGAAGTAGCACCCCAGCATTTTTCTAAGACTGAAGCTCTGCTTTTGACTAAAGGAAGTAACGCTAAGATGAATCCACCTCTTCGTTTGGAATCAGACCGTCGCGCCGTCATTGAAGGTTTAAAATCTGGAGTCATTTCTGTCATTGCTACTGACCACGCGCCTCACCATGCTGACGAAAAAAATGTTGAGGATATTACCAAAGCTCCATCAGGTATGACAGGTTTGGAAACTTCTTTGTCACTAGGTTTAACCTATCTGGTGGAAGCTGGCGAGTTGAGTTTAATGCAATTGCTAGAAAAAATGACCTACAATCCAGCCAAACTTTATAATTTTGAAGCAGGTTATCTAACTGAAAATGGTCCAGCTGATATTACGATTTTTGATGATAAAGCTGACCGAATCGTTGACACACATTTTGCTTCTAAAGCAGCTAATTCACCATTCATTGGTGAACAATTAAAAGGGCAGGTTAAATATACTATCTGTAAGGGACAAATCGTTTATCAAGCAGATTAGGAGCTTGAGGATGAATTATTTTCGTAAACTTAGAAATCGTAAACGAAATGCTTGCCATGGAGTATATTGTCCAGCCGCTAACCGTGCTAAAATTCAGTATGAAACCAAGGAAAAAGCTGACCATGCTGTAGAGTATGATAATGGTGGTTTGGTTAGAAGCTATTATTGCGCCTCATGTAATTGTTGGCACACGACATCAAAAGCTAGTAATCCACCCTTGAGCTTGAGAAAATATGGCTTAAAGCTTTTTGGCTTGGATGAAAAGGAGTAGAAAGAGTAGGTATGCATACAACAAAAACTATTAAAGACAAAATCATCTTATTTTTAAAAATTTTCTTTCCTATTCTAATTTATCAATTCGCTAATTTTTCCGCATCTTTTGTCGATACCACGATGACAGGCCAATATAATACACTGGATCTAGCGGGTGTTTCAATTGCAACTAGTTTGTGGAATCCTTTCTTTACCTTCCTGACAGGGATTGTCTCGGCCTTGGTCCCTATTATTGGTCATCATTTGGGACAAGGAAAAAAGAAAGAAGTTTCTTCGGATTTTTATCAATTTCTTTATTTGGCTTTAGCCTTATCTGTCGTACTTTTTGGCTTGGTTTTCTTTTTAGCACCAATTGTCTTACAATTCATGGGGCTGGAAGTGGCTGTATCCAGTGTTGCCATACGTTATCTGTGGCTCCTAGCCATCGGTATTATTCCTCTCTTGCTTTTTAGTGTTATTCGATCGCTACTTGATACGCTAGGACTAACAAAGTTGTCTATGTATCTTATGCTTCTTTTACTTCCTTTAAATAGTGGATTTAACTATTTACTAATATATGGAGCTTTTGGTTTTCCTGAGTTAGGAGGTGCAGGAGCAGGTCTGGGAACTTCCCTCGCTTACTGTGCCTTGTTGCTGATTTCGACTTTGGTCTTAATAAAGCATAAAAAGCTTAAGGAATATCAACTCCAAAAACCTATGCCCCTACAAATCAAAAAAATCAAGGAAGCTATTTATCTTGGTCTACCAATTGGTGGGACGGTATTTGCTGAAGTAGCCATTTTTTCAGTTGTTGGTTTGATTATGGCGAAATTCTCATCACTTATTATTGCCAGTCATCAGTCAGCTATGAACTTTTCAAATCTGATGTATGCTTTTCCTATGAGTATTTCAACTGCCATGGCCATTGTGATTTCTTATGAGGTAGGAGCTAAACGGTTAGACGATGCTAAACAGTATATCCATATTGGTCGTTTAACAGCAATGGTATTTGCGGTTTTAACACTTAGTTTTCTCTACATTTATCGTGAAAATGTAGCCAGACTATATGGTCAAGATTCAGAATTTATCCAACTGACAGCATCTTTTATGACCTATAGCTTGTTCTTCCAGTTAGCTGATACCTTTGCGGCACCTTTACAAGGTATTTTAAGAGGTTACAAGGATACGATTGTTCCTTTTTGTCTTGGTCTTATCGGATACTGGGGTGTTGGGATTCCGCTTGGGTTATATCTTGATTATTCGACTAGTTTAGGTGCGTATTCCTATTGGATTGCTCTTATCATTAGTTTAATGGTAAGTGGAATTCTTTATCAGTGGCGTTTACAAGTTATTATGAAAAGATTCAAATAATTTGTTGAAAAATGATGAAAAAAATTTGTGAAATTTGTATTTTACACAAAGAAAAGTCTCGATTTTATTGACTTTTCTTTTTTATATTGTGAAAAATTACAGGCATATTTTTTGACACTAATTAACCTATAAAGTAAAATAGAACTATAAGAATTTAAACTTAGAAAGGCAAGATTATGTCAACTTTAGATAAAAATCTTTTGCTTGAGATGTTCCGTAAGATGGAAGAAATTCGTCGTATGGACTTAAAAATTGCTCAATTAGTAAAAAAAGGAAAAGTGCCCGGTATGACGCACTTTTCTGTTGGTGAGGAGGCTGCTAACGTCGGGGCTATGTTAGCTCTAAACGCAGATGATCTGATCACTTCAAATCACCGTGGTCACGGTCAAGCTATTGCTAAAGGTATTGACCTTAATGGCATGATGGCTGAAATCCTAGGTAAGTATACCGGAACTTGTAAAGGTAAAGGTGGATCAATGCACATCGCCGACCTTGATGCAGGTAACCTTGGTGCCAACGGTATTGTAGGTGGTGGTATGGGAATCGCAGTAGGTGCTGCCCTTACTCAACAAATGAAAAACACTGGTAAAATCGTTGTCTGCTTCTTTGGTGACGGTGCAACAAACGAAGGTGTCTTCCACGAAGCGGTGAATATGGCGTCAATCTGGAATCTCCCAGTAATTTTCTACTGTATCAATAATGGTTACGGAATTTCAGCAGATATTAAGAAAATGACCAATGTTCAACATATCCATGAACGTAGCGCAGCTTACGGTATTCCTGGTATGTTTATCGAAGATGGTAACAATGTAATCGATGTCTACGAAGGATTTAAGAAAGCAGTGGACCATGTTCGTTCTGGTAAAGGTCCTGTCTTGATTGAGAGTGTAACCTACCGTTGGCTTGGTCACTCATCTTCAGACCCAGGTAAATATCGTACACGTGAAGAAGTAGAAGAGTGGAAACAAAAAGATCCAATCGAAAATCTTCGCAAGTACCTTGTTGAGAACAAGATTGCAAGTGCAGAGGAACTTGAAGAAATTCAAGCACAAGTTAAGGAAGCAGTGGAAGCATCTGTTAAATTTGCAGAAGAAAGTCCATTCCCTCCACTAGAATCAGCATTTGAAGATATTTACGCAGACTAAGGAGAAGTAGAGAAAATATGGAAACTAAATTAATGTCTTTCCGCGATACCATTATCCTTGCAATGTCTGAGGAAATGCGTCGTGATGAAAATGTGCTTTTGATGGGTGAAGATGTCGGAGTTTTCGGTGGAGACTTCGGTACTTCAGTAGGTATGCTTGAAGAATTTGGTCCAGAACGTGTTCGTGACTGTCCAATCTCTGAAGCTGCAATTTCTGGTGCTGCTGCTGGTGCTGCTATGACTGGACTTCGTCCAATCGTTGATATGACTTTCATGGACTTTTCAGTTATTGCCATGGATAATATCGTCAACCAAGCAGCTAAAACTCGTTACATGTTTGGCGGTAAAGGTCAAGTTCCTATGACAATCCGCTGTGCGGCCGGTAATGGAGTTGGTTCTGCAGCTCAACACTCACAATCCTTGGAATCTTGGTTTACTCATATCCCAGGATTGAAAGTTGTAGCGCCAGGTACACCAGCGGATATGAAGGGTCTTCTCAAGTCATCTATCCGTGATAACAACCCAGTCATTATTCTTGAATATAAATCAGAATTCAACCAAAAAGGTGAAGTCCCAGTTGATCCAGACTATACTATCCCACTTGGTGTCGGAGAAATCAAACGAGAAGGAACTGATGTAACAGTAGTAACATACGGTAAAATGCTTCGTCGTGTCATGCAAGCAGCTGAAGAATTGGCTGAGGAAGGCATCTCAGTAGAAGTAGTAGACCCACGTACTTTGGTTCCACTTGATAAAGACATCATTATTAATTCAGTTAAGAAGACTGGAAAAGTAGTTCTTGTAAACGATGCCCACAAGACAAGTGGTTTTATCGGTGAAATCTCAGCTATTATTTCAGAATCAGAAGCATTCGATTATTTAGATGCACCTATTCGCCGTTGTGCAGGTGAGGATGTACCAATGCCTTATGCACAAAATCTTGAAAATGCAATGATTCCGACAGTTGAAAGCATCAAAGATGCCATTCGTAAAACATATAATAAACAATAATACATAACATAAATTATGTAACAATCAATAAATCAAACGAAGAAACTTTGTATCTATGGATGCAAAGTTCTCTGCGTCCTTGATATCTTAGATTAGAGCATGGGCTAAAAGCTCGGAAAAAAGATAAATCTCCTTGACTTCATCGAAGTCTGCGTAGATTTCCTATTTTTCAGTCGCTTTTAAACGCCCTTTGCATCATAAAATTGAACTCGGGCTAAAGTCTTTGTGAAAAAGATAAACTTTCCTAGAAACTAATGTTTCTTCGTCAAGTTTCCTATTTTCACTGTGACTTTTGACACCCTTAGTATCTTATAATAGAATAGGAGAGGTCATGGCTGATGATAAGCTAAGAGCGACTCCTGCGGCTAGAAAATTAGCAGATGATTTAGGGATAAATCTCTACGATATTTCTGGCTCAGGCTCAAACGGTCGTGTCCACAAAGAAGACGTGGAAACATATAAAGACACTAACGTGGTTCGCATTTCACCACTCGCAAAACGAATTGCACTAGAGCATAATATTGCTTGGCAAGAAATCCAAGGAACTGGTCACCGTGGTAAGATTATGAAGAAGGATGTTTTAGCCTTTCTTCCTGAAAATATCGAAAACGATACGATTAAATCACCTGCTCAAATTGAGAAAGTCGAAGAAGTTCCAGATAACGTGACACCATACGGCGAAATCGAGCGTATTCCGATGACACCGATGCGTAAAGTTATTGCTCAACGTATGGTTGAGTCATACTTAACTGCTCCAACCTTTACGCTTAACTACGATGTTGATATGTCTGAAATGCTTGCCCTTCGTAAGAAAGTTCTTGATCCAATTATGGAAGCAACTGGTAAGAAAATCACTGTTACAGATTTGCTTTCACTTGCGGTTGTCAAAACTCTTATGAAACATCCATATATCAACGCTTCGTTGACTGAAGATGGTAAGACAATCATCACTCACAATTATGTCAACCTTGCGATGGCAGTTGGTATGGATAATGGATTGATGACACCAGTTGTCTATAATGCAGAAAAAATGAGCTTGTCTGATTTGGTGGTTGCATTTAAGGACGTTATTGGACGTACCTTGGAAGGAAAACTAGCTCCTAGCGAATTGCAAAATTCAACCTTCACCATCAGTAACTTGGGGATGTTTGGTGTTCAATCATTTGGTCCTATCATCAATCAACCAAACTCAGCAATTCTCGGGGTTAGCTCAACAGTTGAGAAACCAGTTGTAGTTAATGGTGAAATCGTGATTCGTCCAATTATGAGTCTTGGATTGACAATTGACCACCGTGTCGTAGATGGTATGGCTGGTGCTAAGTTTATGAAAGACTTGAAAGCTTTAATTGAAAACCCAATCTCAATGTTGGTTTAAAATATTTGTTTTAGAAATATAGATAGAGGAAGTAAGATATGGCCTTAGAAGTAATTATGCCAAAAGCCGGCGTGGATATGACAGAAGGACAAATCGTCCAATGGAATAAAAAAGTCGGAGAATTTGTAAAAGAAGGAGAAATCCTTTTGGAAATCATGACTGACAAAGTCAGCATGGAATTGGAAGCAGAAGAAGACGGTTACTTGATCGCTATCCTTAAAGGTGATGGTGAAACAGTTCCAGTCACAGAAGTTATCGGTTATCTTGGTGAAGAAGGGGAAAATATTCCTACAGCTGGAGCAGCTGCATCAGAAGCTAGCCCAGCACCTGCAGCAAGCGCCTCAAACGATGATGGTAAGAGCGATGATGCTTACGACATCGTTGTTATCGGTGGTGGACCTGCTGGTTATGTATCTGCCATCAAAGCTGCTCAATTGGGTGGTAAGGTTGCTCTTGTTGAGAAATCTGAACTTGGTGGAACATGCTTGAACCGCGGATGTATCCCAACTAAGACTTACCTTCACAACGCTGAAATTATTGAAAATATTGGTCACGCTGCAAATCGTGGTATCGTGATTGAAAATCCTAACTTCACTGTTGACATGGACAAACTTTTAGAAACAAAATCTAAAGTTGTTAATACTCTTGTTGGTGGTGTTGCAGGACTACTTCGTAGCTATGGAGTTGATGTTCATAAGGGTATCGGTACTATTACTAAAGATAAGAATGTCTTGGTAAATGGTTCTGAATTGCTTGAAACTAAGAAGATTATCCTTGCTGGTGGTTCAAAAGTCAGCAAGATCAACGTTCCTGGTATGGAATCATCACTTGTGATGACGAGTGATGATATCCTTGAAATGAACGAAGTACCAGAAAGCCTTGTGATCATCGGTGGTGGAGTTGTCGGTATCGAACTTGGACAAGCCTTCATGACCTTCGGTTCAAAAGTAACTGTTATCGAAATGATGGATCGTATCGTTCCAGCTATGGATTCTGAAGTATCTAAGAACCTTCGCTTAATCCTCGAGCGCAAAGGTATGACTATCTTGACGGGTACTAAACTCCAAGAAATCATTGAAGAAGATGGCAAACTCCGTATCAAAGTTGAAGGAAAAGATGATATCATCGCGAATAAGGCCCTTCTTTCAATCGGTCGTGTTCCAGACCTTGAAGGTATCGGTGAAGTCGAGTTTGAATTAGAACGTGGTCGTATCAAAGTCAATGAATACATGGAAACTTCTGTTCCAGGTATCTACGCACCAGGTGATATCAACGGTACTAAGATGTTGGCTCACGCTGCCTTCCGTATGGGTGAAGTTGCGGCTGAAAATGCGCTTAAAGGAAACCACGCTGTTGCCAAATTGAACTTGACTCCTGCAGCTATCTATACACTTCCAGAAGTAGCAGCAGTTGGTTTGACTGAAGAACAAGCTCGTGAGAAATATGATGTAGCAATTGGTAAATTCAACTTTGCAGCAAACGGTCGTGCAATTGCTTCTGATGCTGCTCAAGGTTTTGTTAAAGTTATTGCCGATAAGAAATATGGTGAAATCCTTGGTGTTCATATAATTGGTCCAGCAGCAGCTGAATTGATCAACGAAGCGTCAAGTATCATTGAAATGGAAATCACTGTTGAAGAAATGCTTAAGACAATCCACGGTCACCCAACATACTCTGAAGTTATGTACGAAGCATTTGCTGATGTTCTTGGAATGGCTATCCATTCACCTAAGAAAAAATAAAAATAGATAGACTAGACTGGAATTATTTTCCAGTCTCTATCGTATTAGAAGGTATCTTATGAAATATATTATCAATCATTCAAACGACACTGCCTTTAATATTGCTTTAGAGGAATATGCTTTTAAACACCTTTTGGACGAGGATCATATTTTCCTGCTTTGGATTAACAAACCATCTATCATTGTAGGTCGTCACCAAAATACCATCGAAGAAATCAACCGAGACTACGTTCGTGAACACGGAATTGAAGTAGTACGTCGTATCAGTGGTGGTGGAGCAGTTTATCATGATTTGAACAACCTCAACTATACAATCATTTCAAAAGAAGATGAAAACAAGGCCTTTGACTTCAAGAGCTTCTCTACTCCAGTTATCAATACCTTGGCGGAACTTGGTGTTAAAGCTGAGTTCACAGGTCGTAATGATCTTGAGATAGACGGTAAAAAATTCTGTGGAAATGCGCAAGCCTATATCAACGGACGTATCATGCACCATGGTTGTCTTCTCTTTGACGTTGATTTGTCTGTCCTTGCTAATGCACTCAAAGTTTCTAAAGACAAGTTCGAATCAAAAGGGGTTAAATCAGTCCGTGCTCGAGTAACTAATATTATCGATGAATTGCCAGAAAAGATCACTGTTGAAGAGTTCCGTGACTTGCTTTTGGAATACATGAAAAAAGAATACCCTGAGATGACTGAGTATGTATTCTCAGATGAAGAATTGGCTGAAATCAATCGAATCAAAGAAACTAAGTTTGGAACTTGGGACTGGAACTATGGCAAATCACCTGAATACAATGTCCGTCGTGGAACTAAATTCCCAAGCGGTAAGGTTGAAATCTTTGCTAATGTTATTGAATCAAAAATTCAAGACATCAAGATTTACGGTGACTTTTTCGGTATCGAAGATGTTGCAGCAGTAGAAGACGTTCTTCGTGGTGTCAAATACGAACGTGAAGATGTCCTCAAAGCACTTCAAACCATTAACTTAGGCCGTTACTTCGCAGGAATTACTGCTGAAGAAATTGCTGAAGCAGTTGTTGAATAAAATCAAAAGAGATCCATGTAATATGGATTTCTTTTTTGTTTAAACTTGATATTAAAATTTGATGGGAGTATAATATAGTGGAAATTTAAAATAATTAGGAAAAAGTAAATAATGATAAAAATTCCAATTGAAAATCTCGGACTATTTGAACAGTTAGATCGTACTGTGGTAGCTTTTTTTAAAAACCAAGAATCTACAAATCCTTACGATTTGAATATTAGTATCACCCAAGAACACTTCGATAAGAAAAGACAAGAGTTAGAACCATTAGGTTTGCAAGCTGTCCAAATCCCACTGGGAATGGCTTTAGACAATGTTATTCAGCAAGAACATTTTAAAGCCCTAATTATTGGTGGTCTTGCTCCTGAGGAAATTATCGTTAGCAAAGAAGCATTAATGCCTATGAAAGACATTGTTGATAGTTTTTGTATTATGTATGCTGCAGCTAATAACCGCCTTGAAAATAGTAAAGCTTATGAATTAATGAAAAATAAAACGGTCTACTTTATTGGAAAACTTCTTACTGACATTCCACAAAAAGATGATGAAATTGCTTATATGGGTATTGATAGAACAGCTAACGATGGTACGCCATATGAAGCTGTTAAATGCTTTTTAACGAAAGAAAGTGCTGAGAAGTACAACGAAGAGAAAAGACCCATCAGCCCTGCGAATCTGGCTTATCTAAAGTCATTTTTGGGAAAACCAGTTATCATTGAGCCACACAGAAATTATTGGATTGAATTTTTATAGAATAATAAAAGAGCGTTAGATAATAAAAAATCTATCGCTTTTTCAAAACTATTTTACATAATTTATATTATGTATTATCAAAGACTGTCCAAGGCATTCTTTTGCTCATCATTGACAATATGGGTATACAAGTCGGTAACTTGTGTGCTAGCATGTCCTAGCTGGTGACTGACCAAAACTTGTGATTTAGTAGCATCATAGAGACGCGTTGCTAATGTGTGGCGTAGCTTGTGGGGCGTCACGCGGACTTTGAAGTCTTTTGAATACTTGGCGACCATTTTTTCAACACTTGAAGCATCAATCCGGTTTGGAACACCTCGATACAAGGTTAGAAAGAGGGCTGTATCAGTCTTTTCTGTCTTGTAACGTTTGTCTCGAATAGCAAGATATTGCTCCAGATAAGGCTTCGCAAAGGCAGCAACATTGACCGAATCTCGTTTTCCACCTTTTCGAGTGACATCAATGACCATCATCTTGAGATTAAGGTCTCGAAGGTCCAGATTTACTGCCTCAGAGAGACGAACACCAGAGGCAAGAAGGAGTGAAATGATGGCTAAATCTCGCTCTTTATTCTTATTAAAGGAGGATAAGGCGCGATTTGAGAGAGTTTTAGGGTATTCCTCATCTATATAATTCAAAAAACCTTCTGTTTCATCACCTAAAAAGAGTTTTTGCTTGATATTTTCAGCTCGGGCAGCCAAGGTTTCTTTCTTTTTCTTGGTAGCAACCTTCTTCATGACATTGCGATAGAAATAAGGTTCACCTTGTTCATTTTCAACTTCCTCGGTCAAATATTTATAAAGACTAGACAATGCAGATAAAGTACGGTTAATGGTTGTTTGAGAAACTCCTTGTTTAGTTGTATTGGCATTCAGCAACGGTCGTTCACGCAAGTAAAGAATAAAAGATTCCATGTCTTTCTTGGTCATATTCTCAAGTACATCTAAAGGTATATTTGCCATGGTGTCAGCATTCGATATACCAGATTCTAAAACCCAGCTGAAAAATCGATCGTATTCCTTTAAGTATTCGTACAAGGTTGTAAAACTGTAGGGAACAGCTAATTTCGATTGGTAGTATTCCAGAACGTACCAGGGCATGACTTGTTTGAGTTTATCAATACGTTCTAATAAGATCTCGCGTTTCATGTTTTTCTCCAAATCTTTCTATACTAGTAGTATAGCATAGCCAGATATATTTTTCAAGAAAATTATAGTTTTTCGGAAAGAAGTTATAGGAGATATATCGGATTGTCTTAGTAAAAACACATAACCAAAAAAATTTTTAAGCCAATTATACTCAATTATGTACTTTATTTAAGTGAACACTGGAATTTTTTACTACTCTCAATTCAGGTGAAAATGTACTTTATTTAAGTGAAAACTAAAAATATTTCAAATGTACATTTTGACAATAAAAAAACACTCTAATATCAATTTAATGAAATTTAGAGTGTTTTTATTTATCTATATTTTTTTAAACTGTACAAAGTGTTCTTGCAAAATACCACTCCAGAATAATGTACAAAACAAACATAAAGTACACTTTTTAAAGAATGTACTTTATGTTTCTAATTCAGTTATATCAATGGTTTAGTTCATGTTAAGTCGATTGTACATAAACTTTTAGTTTTGCTATATAATGGAAAAATCGCTTAAAATTTGGTAATTCATTGCTTCATTGAACTTATAGTTTTAAAATTTCTAATCTTCTTCAGTCTATTCGAATATAATATAAAAACTCGATCTCATCATCTAGAGACCGAGATTTTGTTTTTATATAGTTTTCATCTATAAGAATCTGTCGGGTCAAATAAATCTGAAAAGAATTTTTCTTAAATCATCAACAGATACAACATAACATAAATTATGTAAACAAATACTGCTATAAAAGCAAATCTTTCACTTTTCCAATTTCACTTTTTGGAATTACGAGATGAATCATATCACCTAGATACATCCTTGTAGATCCATTAACTGTCTTACTCTTACCATTATGTACCTGGGTTGTGATAAGCACATTATGAGGT
Source organism: Streptococcus sp. SK140 (assembly GCF_000259525.1). Taxonomy (NCBI): domain Bacteria; kingdom Bacillati; phylum Bacillota; class Bacilli; order Lactobacillales; family Streptococcaceae; genus Streptococcus; species Streptococcus sp. SK140. The sequence goes on from NZ_AJML01000022.1 coordinate 92,458, forward strand.
AAATTGAGTTCGTGTACTTGTTTTCCAGCTATTTTGTCTGAAACCGGAATTTCTATCAGTGTAACTTCTCCATCATCAGTTGCTGATTCAGGTAGCATTTTCTCCAGCATGGCTTCATAAACCGGTGCCCCTTTGAGCAAATCCATGACGATGTAAGCTACTAGGGTAACCATCCCTAAAGGCATGAGATTTCGGATGTCACCAACCATTTCAGTCACAAGAATCATAGCTGTCAAAGGTGCTTTTGAGATAGCCCCAAAATAACCACTCATTCCAAGGATAACAAAGATAGGAAATTGCTGCTGGCTAACAAGTCCAAGATTGACACAAATAACGCCTACTAGGGCACCAAGTAAGGATCCTAATGCTAAAATCGGTAAGAAAATACCACCTGGCAGTCCACTTCCGTAACTAATCATGCTCCAGATAAAGCGAATGATGAAGTAAATTAAGAGAATTTGAAAACTATAATCTTGTTCTGTTAAGGATAAGACAACCTGATTGCCCCCACCAAGTATTTGAGGTAGAAAAATTCCTACTGGAATAATAAGAATAAAGGCAAAGATCGGATGATATGCTTTATCAATGTGAACCTTTTGGCCAATCCAATCATAAACTTTTCCGACATTCAGAACGGCTTTTTCATAAAGAAAACCTGAGAGCCCAAGAAAAATTCCCATCACCAGATAAATCCAATATTGATTCAAGCTCATGAGAGGGATATCATCTGGCATATCCAGAACGGGTGTTAAGCCAAAGATGAGAAGAGAAACAAAGTTTGCTACCAGACTAGCTGCCAAAGTAGATACCCAGAAAAATCTTGAAAAATGATGGTAAACTTCTTCTACTACAAAAAGCAGACCTGCTATTGGAGCGTTAAAGGCTGCAGCAAGTCCAGCAGCAGCTCCACTCGCGATTAAAGAACGTTCTTCGACAGGGCTAGACTTGAGCCACTTAGCAATTCCTTTACCTCCAACAGCACCTAGTTGAATACTTGGACCTTCACGCCCTAACATGAGTCCACTCGCAATTGCGAGAATACCAAGAACATATTTCTTCCATAGCACACTCCACCAGTTGAGAGACATGAGACCTTTTAACTCTGCCTCAACTTGAGGAATACCAGAACCTTTGATATCTTTTTCCGAGCGTGTTAATTTGGCGCTAAGCCAGCAAATAACAAGATAAAGCAGGGAGATAATCAACAGGTTACGTACAAGATTATCTTGATCATGATAAAGCCCTTGGATGACATGAAATCCTTTTTCAATAGAAAACCGAAAAGACCCAACAATAAGGCCTACGACTAATCCAACGATAATACCTCGCCCTACTTGAGATAGAATTGTACTAGATGCAAAGGCAAATTCTTTCTTGGAACTAAGTGTTTCCGACTGTTCCTCCATAATTTTCTCCTTTAATTATCTTTTTCAGCTTCTGAAACGATCGTTTTAATCGGTTCAAAGCTTGTGCGATGAATGGGTGTAACACCGTGCTTTTCTAAACCTTCTAAATGTTTAGCCGTTCCATAACCAGCATTTTGAGAAAAATCATAACCTGGAAATTCCTGATCATAGTTTTCCATGATCTTATCTCTGGTAACCTTAGCAACGATCGATGCTGCGGCAATAGAAAGCGAGTTCGCATCTCCTTTGATGATGGATGTTTGAGAAATCGGCAAATCCAATTTCATAGCATCAATCAAAAGATGTTCTGGTTGAGGTTCAAGCTGAGAGATAGCTTCTTTCATGGCTAGTTTAGTCGCTTCATAGATATTGACTTGATCAATGACATGATTGTCCATAATGCCAATACTGATTGCAAGAGCCTTATCTTTAACGGCTTGAAAAATCTCCTCATGTTTTCTCTTAGGAATCTTCTTACTGTCATTCAAGCCTTTTATCTTACAATTATTTGGCAGAATGACTGCTGCAGCAACAACAGGCCCAGCTAAAGGCCCACGTCCAACTTCATCTACACCTGCAATTAAGCTAATACCTTGAGCATAAAACTCTTTTTCATAGCTAAGCATGGCTTCTAAGCGGAGATTTTCATCAATTTTAGCTTGAATGGCTTTCTTACGCTTTTCAATTTCCTTTTGTACACCTGAACGAGAATCTTTTTCAAATTCCTTAAACAAGGGACTTTCAAGTTCAGTTATCTTTGCTAATTCTTCTTTTATTTCTTTAATCGTTGCCATTGAGGTCTTCCAATGTATCTAATGTATAGTTACCTAGTTTTCCATCACGAACTTCTTTGACGAAAAGATTGTAAAAGCGATCATAATCATCACGGAAACCAAGGATACGAGTCATGTCCATGATAATTTCAGGAGCTTCATCGTCCAGATTCATTTGTTTAAAACGTTCTTGAAGCTTATCGGGATAATGGGTTTTAAAGTAATTAAGACCGAAAATCGTCACTTCATCCATTGGAAGCAACTGATCTTTGATAGCTCCAGTTAATGCGAGTTTAAGGGCGACAGTTTCATCTTCAAATTTTGGCCAGAGAATCCCTGGAGTATCCAAAATTTCCAAATCCTTATTGGTTTTAAGCCATTGTTGACCCTTAGTAACACCAGGTTTATTACCAACTACAGCAATTTTCTTACCAGCCAAACGGTTCATCAGTGTTGATTTACCAGCATTTGGAATACCGATTATCATGGTACGTAAGGTTTCGATTTGAATCCCACGTTCCTTTTGACGAGCAATCTTATCTGCCATGAGTTTCTTAGCAGCGTCCGTTACAACTTTTACCGTAATTTGCTCTTTAGAATTGATTGCCAGTGTTTGAATGCCTTGTGATTCAAAATGCTGACGCCATTCTTTTGTTAATGCTGGGTCTGCTAGGTCTGCCTTGTTCAAAATCAATAGTCTTGGTTTATCTCCGATGATTTTCGTCAGCATCGGATTTTGACTTGACAAGGGCAAACGTGCATCTACTAAAACTGTCACAAAATCAACGAATTTTAAATTTTCCTGAACCTGACGACGCGCCTTGGACATATGTCCAGGAAACCATTGAATAGTTGCCATGAGAGTATAATTCCTTTCTCTTATTGGATTTGTATCTATTTTTCCAGTTTCAAAAATTAAATACAAATCTTTTTCTAAAATAAATCACTGTCTTTTATTATAACATGATTTCTCGTATTTGACGCTTGATTCAATGCCGATTGTAAAATGTTTTCTAAGTGAATCAGTCACAAATGAAATTCCTCATTGTCTAAAACGATTGAAAAATAAGAGTGTTCACCATGATTTTTAACATAGTTGCTGATATACTTTTCTGTTTGGAAAATGGATTCACTGCTATCAATAGTTGGATCTTGTTTCTCGTAATACCAATTATCATAAGTATGTGTCAATTGGCCATTCTTGTAGCAAAAAGCATCCCCACCTAGTATAATTTGATTATTGGCTTTGAGATTATTAAGTAAGTCTGGGATTACTGAATAATCATAAGCGTATGCATCAATTCCTAAGTCACGTAAATCAATTCCTCATTTATTTCTATTCTCGAAATTCTGCTTCACAAAGTTCATTTTTCAAGTTTTCTTGATAAGCAAAATCGATAACCACTATACAGTCGTTATCGATTTTAATGATTTTTAATCTTTTTCACCAAGCTTGCTGTTAATTGACATCATGATGCTTGCAATTTTTTCTCCCCAGTATGGATCTGAAGCATAAAGGACATTCATACCTGATGATTTATTTCCTAGGTATGTTCTCCCATTATCGATGTAATTTTCGCGAATCCACTTGGCTGCACCTAAGATACCCTTATCAACATCGTCAAAGCTTTTAGCTGAATCATATGGCGTTGTATCATAAGCAGCGATACCAAAGAAGTTATTTTTATCCTTAGCAATTTGGCTACGTCCCCATGAACTTTCAAGAGCACTATGGGCGATTAGATAGAGAGCGTTGATCTGATAGCGTTCTTCAGCTTCTTTAAAGATTGCACCCTTACCTGCCAGACGACTTCCCTTGATATTCATAAGAGAATAGACTTTATCTAATTCTTCAGCTGTGTAATTGCTTGGTTTTCTTAAATCTCTAAATAAGAAAGGATTTTCAACTGTAAAGTTTTCAAAATTGATACCATCAGCTGAATAGTATTTTTTGCCAATTGCCATTGATGAACTATGAGGTGCTACACGGATACTTGCGTATGGTGACAATTCATGGTAGAGATAGTTACCATCAGTGGCATAGTGAGGAATAAAGTCACTATCAGAGCTGACTGCTACTAGATCACTCTTGTTCATATATCCTGAAAGACCTGAAATTTTGACTGGAAGTCGACCGTCTTTGGCTTCTGCTCCATCAATCGCTACAATACTTCCTTGCGAAATATAGCTGAGTTTCTCACCAGAAGCGCTATATACATTTGCTGTAATTGGTTTTACTTTATAGTATGCTGCTGTATCAGAAATCCATTTCCCATTGCTTTGGAACGTATAGTCTTTCCCGTTAATGGTGAAGTTACCAGTTACATAAGCTCCGTCTTCTTTTAGATAATACCAAGCATTGTAGTCCTTATCGAAAATCCATTCATTTTTGGCCATATAACCAAAAGGTTTGAGATAGTAAGAACCTACCCATTGATTTTCAGCATAGGTGCCGTCTGATTTGAGATAGAACCAGCTCTTGAATTTTTCATCGAAAATCCATTCACTTTTGGCCATGGCCCCACTATCTTTTAGATAGTATTTCTCTTTCCATTGGCTACTTAACATGACACCGTCTTTATTAAAATAGTACCATGAACCGCTGATTTTCTCCCACTTGTCGCGAATAATTTTTCCTGATGCTGTAGCATAATACCACTTATCTTCGAGTTTTGCCCAGGCATTTTCCGCCATAGCTCCACTAGTCTTGAGAAGATAGTCTTTATAAATAGTAGCACTTAGCATGACACCAGATTCATCAAATCGATACCATTGTCCATCAATCTTTGCCCACTTGTCACGATTGATTTTTCCTTCTTGATCGCCGTAGTACCATTTATCACCAATTTTTACCCAGCTATTTTCAGCTAAGACACCACTTGCTTTGAACAGATAATCATCGTAAACTGCATTGCTGATCATGATACCATTTTCATCGAATCGATACCAAACACCCGCTATCTTTTTCCAATTATTACGAGTAACTTTCCCGTCCTCAGTGGCATAATACCATTGGTTGTCAATTTTTACCCAAGAAGATTCTGCCAAAGCACCGCTATTATTCAATAGGTAATCATTAAAAATAGTATTACTAAGCATGATGCCATCTTGATTGAAATAGTACCAGACTCCTGCTATTTTTTTCCAATTTGAAACGGGCTGATTATCCTCATAATAACGCCATTGGTTATTTTCTTTTTGCCAACCTTCTTTGTTAACTACTTCTACTACTGTTTCTTTTGAAGGTTTTTCTTTGGTCTCTGGAGTTTGAGAAGTTGCTTTTTCAGCTTCGCTTTGATTTTTCTTCTCATTGCTTACTGTATTGGTAGCAATCTTTTCTGATGATTGAACATTATTGGTAGCTTGAGAATCCTCGGCATAGACGGTCGTTTTTGCAAAACCTGCCATAGAGAGGGCAACTGTACTTGCCAGCAATATTTTTTTCATTCTTTTCTCCTTACGAATACCTAGATATTGTATTTGGTGTTTCTATATATTGTGTAAAAAACAGTATTTATCCACTATATTATACAATATTCTGTTAAATATAAAAGTAGTATCTTTCAGAAGAAAAGAACTTGTAATATTTTTAAAATATTTTAGAAATAAAAATCAATAAAAAGTAGTCGAACATAAGTTGAACGACTACTTTTTTATAACATTATACCTGACTGTAGACTTCTTTGCGATTCGTTTTGGTTGCTTTAGGAGAATTATTCCAAAGGTTTGGATTGATGAAAATAGTGACGATCGCTAGTATTGCAAACCCAATCCCAACGTACCAGTAGGGTGCATCCAAGGTTGTTGAGCGTCCAGAAAGATTGACAATCCCGCGGAAAAGTATACCTGCCGTAATAATCGCTACTGCCGAATTCCATAGATTTAGACTAATACGAGAGAAATGTGGGAGAACCTGGAGAAAGATTGCTAGTAGAATTCCTCCAATAAGAGGTACTGCAAATAAATAGTGCATATGAATAGAAGTTTCTCCAAAGCTGAATGCTTCGTAAATTCTAGAAAATGCAAAGAAGAAAATAGTGATTAGTGTATAAGAAATGACCGTTTTTTTAAATCGTTTTTTGCTAAAATTAGTAACCGATGTAGACAATGTCACTCACCGCCCTTTCTGAAATTTTGTTTCCACCAGTCGTTGGTTTATTGATAACCTGACCGTTGAAGTAAAGTGTAGATGATCCACCACCATCAAGGTTGTAGGCTGTTTTTGCTCCATATGATTTCATGACCTCAGCAAGCTGATAAAGAGAGAGACCTTCACTTTCAGAGGTACGTCCATCTGAAACCACGATGATATAGTGGTTTTCATCGATAATACCAATAGCTGTACGAGGATTTGAAGCCATGGCCTGTCCTACTTCTGTATTGGTATCAACTGCAATCTCACCATTTTCGACCAAGGCTGGTCCAAAAGCCAAGAGATTGACGACACCGTCATTTACTAGTTGCTCAGCTGAGATTTGATCTTCGTAAATAACCTTGAAAGAGCCGTCTTTATAAATAGCTAGGTCGCCATTACTAGAATCTTCACGAACAGTATCACGATAAACTACTCCATTACGGATAACATAACCTGTAGAGTTAGCACCATAGTAGTCCCCGTTTACCGCTAAAATGGCATTGTTGTCAGCTGCGGTAACAGAGGTTTTTGCAGTTACATTAGTTCCGTAGGCATTTTGAGCGAAGGCAGTTTTCAGATAATCCGATGAGCTCAGAGAAATATCAGCAACGTAGACTTGGGTATTATTGACCGTCGTTTCAGACAAATTGACAGTAATATTGTCATCTTTATAACTAGAGTCAGTGACAGTAGCTGTCTTAGCAGCTTGACTTGCTGCTGCTGCATTGGAACTTGTGCTAGTTGTAGCAACTGTCGAGATAGTTTCAGCGAGGACAAAGGTCTTTAGCATTGAGTAACTAAAGGATCCTGTCAAGAGTAGGCCAATAACTGAGGCGTAAGCATAGCGTTTCTTTAAAAATTTCATAATACAGTTGATGTCCTTTCCTTAAAGATGAATTTCTTCTGAACTGTCCAAGAGACAGCGAAGAGAAGGATGCCGACGATAACTTTAGCAATCAGAAGGTTGATACCAAAGACTGTAAAGAAGAGACGAATCAGTAGCGTGTCTAAGACAAAGAGTCCAACTGCTAGACCAAAGTATCCCATCCCTGTTTTCACAAGGCTATCGTCATTTTTAAAGACTAGTTTCTTATTTGTAGAATAGTTGAAAATAGAGCTAGTCACACGAGCTACTCCGTTTGCTAGAAAGATTCGTAGACTCGTCGGAACTGTCGGTAAAATCAAGATTGCTAGAGCGTAAACGACATAGTCTACAACAAAGCTACTAAGAGATGATAAGGCAAATTTAAAGATATTTTTATAAATCATGAGCCCATCTTGGATTGGACGGAAGTGTGAAGCCTCATTATCGTTGATATAGACAGTTTCAATAGGTACTTCTAGAATCTCGTATTCTTTTGTTGCTTCGAGCAACATATTCATTTCATATTCGTAACGTTGGCCTTCAATCTTAAGCATAAACGGTATCAAGTTTGTAGTAAAAGCACGAAGACCTGTCTGCGTATCTGTTACTCCTACTCCTGTTTGAAGCTTAAAGAGAGCTTTGGTTAAGCTGTTACCAAAACGGCTACGAAGGGGAACTTTTCCAGAAAAGGCACGTACACCCAAGATTAGCTTGTTTGGATTTTCGGAAGCTTTATTAGCCGTTCGGAAAATATCCCATACCTTGTGCTGTCCATCCGCATCTGCTGTGACAACCGTACCATAAATGTTTTGTTCTTGGATATAAGTAAAGGCTGTTTTTAGAGCCTGCCCTTTACCTTGGTTCACCTGGTGACGAATGACAGTAGCAAATTGTTTTGCTTTATCAAAGATTTTTTTGCACTCTGATGAACTGCCGTCGTCTATGACTAAGATATGAAAATCACTCTTTTCGTGAATTTTTTCGATGAGTTTGATAAGTTTATTATCTGGTTGATAAGCTGGAATGACTATGTAGTTCATATCGATACCTCTTTCTTTGATGATGGAATAACTATACAGAACATCACTTTAAAATACCTTATATCAGTTTTCTTTAAGAAAAAGTTTAAAAAAACTTTAATCTTAAAAAAGGGCTTATCACCTAATAAGAAATTTAGTTTGAATTTTCAGATAAAAATAAATATACAAAAATCCTCAAATAGCAACTGTATTTGAGGATGAATCTTATCATACAATGAAAGTACTTAGTCTATTTTCTCTCTTAATCTTTCAACAAAGAGATAGGCTGCGGGGCAGGTTAGAGTATTTTTAATAGTAAGATTATTGATTTGGTAAATCTTCTTACGGTCAGTATGTGGAAATTCACGACAGGCTTTGGGACGGACATCGTAGATGGAACAGAGATTATCGCCACCTAAAAATGGACAGGGCATAGATTTGAAGACCTTATCTCCATCCTCGTCTACCTGCAAAAACTCAGCTTCAAAGGCTGGCAATTTCATTTTAAAGTACTTTGCAATACGTGTGATATCTGCTTCTTTGAAGTCTGGACCAAGACTCTTGCAGCAGTTAGCGCAGGCTGTACAATCAATTTCATTAAAAACTTCTTGATGGATTTCAAGCGCAATTTTATCTAAATTTTTAGGAGCTTTCTTCTTTAGATTTCCTAAAAACTTACGATGCTCTTTTTGTTTTTGCAAGGCTAGTTGGTGATAATATTCGATATCGATTTCTTTTGACATAGTTTCTTTCTAATTTTTAATATTGGTACATAAATAAAATTATGTCAAATGGTTTAGAGACATAATTTTAACAATAATGAGTTTCTCCATTCAGGACGAAAACTACCGCTATACTATCATTCTTTCTAAAAAAGGTTTGATGCAGTTGGTTAAAATGCCTTCTATCCAAGATTTTTGAGCGGACGATAGATTTTCTTCACATAAACATTCCTTTAGAAAATCACGTACCTGATCAGGTGCTATTTCAAATTCAAAAGCCTTCATTTTGTAGAAAAAGTCAAACAAAGTGTTAGAGAGATAGTCAGTTGAAAATGGAATTTCTCTAGTTTTTCGATACATGATTAGAAGTCGGGAAAAGCGAGCTTTTTCTTCGGGTATATCCTTAAAATACGAGTTAAGCAACCAGACTTGCTTTTGTTTTCTTTCAAGATGATCTTGACTAGCAATGCGTTGATCCTTTTCAAGTTCTCTTTGGTACTGTTTTGATTTTATAGAACGTTCTGCACAATTTTTTCCAAAAAGAATTTTTTCCCACTGGCGCTCTTCTAGTGTCAGTGTTTCGCTCAATCCAAAGTAATCCTGATAGGCACGTTCAGCTGGTCCCATTGCTAGAACCAGGTTATCCGCATATTGTTTAGCAATCTTGTCTCGCTTCTTTCGCTCCTTTTCAGCTTTGATGCGAAGTTCCTGTTCATAGTCAATTTTCTCTTTTCCTAGTTTAACAAGATAGAGCTGATCGTCTGATTTTCCAAGTAGAAAGGGTTTGATAAATTTTTCAAGGACTTCCTCCATACGAGCTTTCTTTAAAGGCTCTGCCCTACTCCAACTTCCACCTTTAAATACCTCCAAAAAGAGTTGATAATCCTTTTCTGGTGAGAATTGATTACCTCGATTTGACTTAAAAGCTCCCTTTTCCCATAGCCAGTTGATCAGTCGCTCATCAAAATCCGTTTTATTAACTCGAATGGCTTCTTTTTTCTAGGCCTTTCTGGTTAGATTTTCAAGCTTTCTGAGAAGTTTTTCCTCCTCTTCTAGCTGTTGATCTAGGCTAATTCTTTGGAAATGACGCACACAGTCACTCCCAATGGGAAAAAGTCGTTTGCCAGTAACTCCGTTAAAAAGTTCATAAGCATACTTAATAGCATTACCGCAAACACAATTGCTTCGACCGATTCCATTAAAAATCAAGGAAACTTCACTCCACTCTTTGGTAGCTTGTTCCCAAGTATCGGCTTTAGAGGCCTCTAAAACTGCATCATATAAGTTTTTTCTAACAGGAATGGACATGATGTCTCCTTTCTTTTTAAAGTTTAACGACTTCTACAGTATCCTTGCCAAGTAAAATTAGATGTTTCTCAATTCTATCTATCTGATAAGAACGAGATAGAGCCTCAGCATATAATTCTAATTGACCACGATAACGTTCAATCAGTTGACTAGCGTAATCGTATCGGTCTGTCTTGTAGTCAAACAGAACAATCTTATCATCATAAAGCAAATAACCATCTAAAATACCACGGACAACAAAGTCTTCCTGACTCTTTTCGTCTCTTTTTAACATAGAGAAGGGTTGTTCACGATAAAGCTTGTCCTGGTTTGCAAGAATTTCCTGACCGAGTTGAGTATCGAAAAAGGACAAGATTTTATCTAGATTAACTTTATCTTTAACAGCAGGGCTTGCTTGCACTTGCTCTAAAGCCTCTGTCAAAGTCTCTAAAGTAGGTTTCTTATTGAGATTAATTCGCTGCATGAGTTCGTGAGTTGCACTACCAATCTCAGCCCCTGTAACTTTTTCAGTTTTTGAAAAATCTGGAAGCTCAAACTGAACAGTAGTCTCTTTTGGTTTGCTTTGACCAGCTACTATAACTCCTTCCATATCCATGACCGGTTCATAGAACTTTTTAATCTGACTCGGTGTCTGAACACTTGGAAGATTGATTGCTGCACGGTGGATTTCGTTATACACTTCCACTTCTTTTAGCATTTCCAACGCATCTTTGATGGTTTCTGACTGACGGTTGTCTGCTTGGGATAGATCTTGAAGTTGACTTTTATGTTCCAATTTTCCGATAGCTTCTTTGGTTAGGTCTTCTTCACCTTCAAAGCGCACACTAAAGTGCAAATCCTCTTTAGAAAATGCTTGATAGATGGCCCAAATCCAGTCCTGGAAATTACTAGCATCTAGTCTCGTTTCTCGAGTCAAAATACCTTTTCCATTTGTCGGATATTCTTTAGATTCTAATTTTTCACGTGATCCTTTTCCGACTAGATAGAGTTTCTTCTCAGCACGTGTCATGGCTACATAGAGCAAACGCATGAGTTCAGAATAACTTGCTAATTGGAGTTCTTCCTTATTTTGAGTATATGTCAAGCTAGGAATAGATAATTTAATGGTAGATGGAACATATTCCTCTTTTGCATTTGTAGCGACTCTAGCTACATAATTTAACCCAATTCCATTTGTGCGACTGAGGATAACCTCAGACATAGTATCCTTCTTATTAAATTTTTGATCAATATTGAGGATAAAGACATAAGGAAATTCAAGCCCCTTACTCTTATGAATACTCATAAGTTCTACAGCATCCTTTGGTGGTGCTACAGCAACATTGGCAAGATCATGCTGGGCTTCCAGGACTTGGTCAATCATTCGAATAAAACGGGATAATCCCTTGTAATTACTCTTTTCAAACTGATCTGCTCTTAGAGCAAGGGCATAGAGATTTGCCTGTCTGGCCAGTCCATTTGGCAAGGCACCAACATAATCATAGTAAAATCGGTCACTATAGATTTTCCAAATGAGATCATAAAGAGAATGTGTTTTGGAATATAAACGCCAAGCCTGGACGGTTTCCATGAAAAATTCTATTTTTTTATGAAGTTCAGACTTAATTAAATCCTTTTGAAGACCCGTATTTGCTTGAGCATTGACTAGTTTCTCATAAAAGTTCTCTTGAACTTTATCCTCAGATTTTTGAAGAGCGAGACGAGCCAATTCATCCTCATCAAAGCTAAACATCGGAGACTTCATCAGAGCAACCAAAGCAAAGTCTTGAAGAGGGTTGTGGATGACACGAAGAGTATCCAACATCACCTGGACTTCTAGGGATTGCAAATAGTTTGCTTGAGCACCGTCTGTCTTGACAGGAATACCATATTCAGACAAGGCGAGCAGAACTTGATCATTACGACTTCGACTAGCAGTTAAGAGAGCCATGTCCTTGAAAGGTACACCCTTATCATTATGAAGGTGAATTATCTCCTTAAGCACCATCCGCATTTCACCAGTCAGTTTGTTAGTTGCAAGTTCCTCCTCATCATCAGAATCGCTATCATCATCCTTATCGTACAAGAGAACTTCTGCCTTGTTTTCTGGATTTGATTGAATATCAGTATTTCCAAAAACAAGCTGGTGCATACCGTCATAAGATATCTCTCCAACTTCCTCGTCCATGAGGTGTTTAAAGACATCGTTCGTAGCATCAAGAACCTCTGAACTGCTTCGGAAATTTTCTTTAAGCAGAATTAACTGACCTTCTTTGTCATCTTGAGCGAAGCTGTGGAATTTTTCGTTGAAAATTTGTGGGTCGGCCTGTCTAAAACGATAAATAGACTGCTTAATATCTCCTACCATAAAACGATTATGACCGTTTGAGAGGAGTTCTAGCATTCTTTCCTGGATATGGTTGGTATCTTGGTACTCATCAACCATGACTTCATGGAAGCGTTCCTGATACTCTTGACGAACCTGTGGGAAGTTTTCCAAAATCTCAATGGTATAGTGGCTAATATCAGCAAATTCGAAGGCATTTTCTTCGCGTTTTCGTTGTCGATAGGCATCAACAAAATCTCTCATGAACACTTGGAATGTCTTTGCCAAGTCCCAGGACTCTTGATGATAATCTTCTTGGAATTTTAGTAAAGTGATTTGATCATTGAGTGCAATCAGCTTCTCAAATTTTGCTTTTCTCTCTTGGTTGTAGGTTTCTTTCAAGTCTTGCAGTTCGGCCTTACGACTAGCATTTGTAAGAGCACGACCTCCCTTATCCTTAGAGATACTAACAACTCGTTCTAAAACTTCTTGGTATTGATTAAAAGTTGATTCGTTGGTTAAAGCTCCGATTTCATCAAGAACTTGTTGAACAGATTCTAAATAAGCTGCTTTACCAAATTCCTTGGCATCATTATCCAAATGGTAACGGAAAAAGCTTTCTAAATCACAGAGTTTCTCCTTTATATCGTCTACAAGGTTTTCTTTAGCAACTGTAAAATCAGCCTTTTCAAAACCTTTTAGGAAAGATTCCTCTAGCCAAGCCTGAGGATTGCTAGTAGATTGCAAAAAATCATAAATCATATAGACCTGTTTACGTAGTCCACGCGCGTCTTTGCTTCTACCTGCAAAGTTTTTGACCAAGCGACTAAAATTATCTTTATCCTGGCCTTGGTAGTGCTGTTCAAAAACTTGTCGAAAAACCTCATTTTTTAAGAGGAGTTGCTCACTTTCATTCTGAAGAATGCGAAAATTTGGAGACAGGTCAAGAAGATAGCCGTGCTTGGTCAGGAATTTCTGGGTAAAAGAGTCCATGGTCCCAATCGCGGCATTGGGTAAATCAGCTAATTGTCTGCCGAGGTGTTTTTTTAGTTCCACATCTTGCGTTTCTTGGATTTGTTGGCTAATTTTCTTTTCCAAGCGTTCTTTTAACTCGGTTGCTGCCTTTACCGTAAAGGTTGAGATAAAGAGTTGGCGAATCTCAACACCACGTGCTAGTTGGTCAAGAATTCGTTCAGCCATGACAAAAGTTTTTCCCGAACCAGCTGAAGCTGAAACCAAAATATTTTGACCAGAGCTATAAATAGCTTGAATTTGTTCAGCTGTTTTCTTTGGTTTCTTGTTAGACTGAGCTTCTGCTACTTGCAAGGCTGCAATCTCTTCTTGGGTTAAAAATTTCATCGCTCCAACTCCTCTCTGATTTTATTAAACCAAGCTTCCTTGGCATTGCTCTTGGCAACTTTCTCTAAAAATCTCGCCTGACCTAGATGGTAATTGGCTTCAAAACCTGTAATAGCTTGATATTGTTGAACATAGGGTGCAATGCTTCTACCGTTTTCTGTATAAGGGTTGATCGCAAATTCACCAGATAAAATCTTCTCTGCCGCTTTTTTGTAGAGAAGGGCATTATAGTCCAACAATAACTGGAATTCCTCATCAGACAACTGATAAGTCTTGTTTTTATTGTAAAACTCTCCAAGGTTTTTTATCTCTTTCTCAAGAAAGAGTCCTTGATACTTCATGCTCTTATTCGCTTCTGCTACAGCCTTTGAAAGAGTTTTATTGGCTTGTAGAGTTTGAATCGGTTCAGTCATCTCTAAATACATGGCACCAAAGAAGTCTCTATTCCCTTCTTTTTTAAGTGCAGCTAGATAGGTTGGTAATTGCGAGTTAAGACCGTTATAAAAGAGAGGAAACTTAAACTGAGTCAAAGAAGACTTATAATCTACAACACCAATAGCTCCATCTGATTTTAGACGGTCGATACGGTCGACTTTACCACGGACATAGACATTTCTGCCGTTTTCTAACTGAACAAAAGCTTGTTCCTTGCTACCAAAGACTGCTTCTTCCTGAATCGTTTCAACATCCGCATTATGTCGAAGAATGTGTCCTGTAGCATGTGCGACATCCAATAGGACTTCCTTGGTGAATTGAGCATCCAAACTTTCCTGATAAATGGCTTGAAACTCACGTTCTTGACTAGTTTCAGAGATTGCTTGTTCTAAACGACGATCAAAGGATTCATTAGGCGAAAGTTTCATTGCTCGTTCAAAAATACGATGCAAGAAATTACCGTGACTTCGTGCATCAGGACGCAAACGCAATTCTTCCTGCAAACCTAAGACATAACGGAGATAGTAACTGTATTCATTACGGTAAAATTCTGTTAATCCAGAAGTAGATAGATAGAAATCTTGATCTTCAGGATACAAGACTTTCAAAGTTTCAGAATCTAAAATCTTGCTCTTTGGACTTGTTGGTAAAACTGGATTTTCTAAACCTTGGTCTTCCAACTTTTTACCCATCACACGAGCCAGAACTTTTACAAAAGTTAAGTCTTGGTCACTTGTCTCACTCTCACCTTGCTGATGATAGGCAACAAGACTAGACAAAAGGCTGT
The DNA here is from genome assembly GCF_000259525.1 of Streptococcus sp. SK140. NCBI lineage: Bacteria > Bacillati > Bacillota > Bacilli > Lactobacillales > Streptococcaceae > Streptococcus > Streptococcus sp. SK140. Next base: position 107,572 of record NZ_AJML01000022.1, read on the forward strand.
GATAAGAACCAATATCATCCTTTGTTAGATTTTTTCGGTCAATTCTCTTTTCAATCTTGCTAAAACCAAAGTCCTGTAATTCTTTCAGATATACCGACTCTTTACTCTTATTTTCATTGAGTAAACTTGGCGCCGATAAGACTAATTGTTTCCTAGCAGAGTTGACCAACGAAAGCATAGTATAGCGATTCTTCTTGAGGTTTTCTTGACTTGCAATCAGTAATTGAGAACCTTCTTGAGTTGCTCGGTTCAGCACTTCTCTTTCTTCATCGCTCAACAAACTGGTGTTTTGAGCAATTTTAGGCAAGTGATCTTGAGTTAAACCAATTGCATAGATGTAATCAGCTGTCAAGGGTGCAATCAAATCATAACTCTGCACCAGGACAGTATCTACCGTTGCTGGAATTGTACGATAATTGGACAAGCTCATGCCTGAATGAAGAAGAGCTAAGAAATCATCCAAATTGACCTTAGAACCTTCAAATACAGTTGCAAATTGCTCCATTACGTGGCAAAATGCTTTCCAGACTTCCTCTTGTCTTTCTTGCTCTGCTACTTCCATCGTTGCAGATAAGGTTTGTAACTGCTTGGTCAAATGAGCATCTTTCAAAAAGTTGTTCCATTTTGAAAGAAGATTCTCAGCTTTTTGCTTACGACTAGATAATAAAGTTTCTAATGGATTTAGAACACGAAAACGAAGCTTGTTTAACTTCTCTAAATCAAATTTCCCATGATGATTTTTGGTAAATTCTTGTTTAAAACTAGAGAGACCATCAATTCCTAGATAACGAAGATATTGCTCAAAGCTATCGATTTCCTCTTGACTAAGGTCGGTATATAAGCCGGTTCGTAGGAGATTAATCAAATCTTCTTGACGGAAATTGTATCGTTTCAAACGCCCGATGGATTCTGCATATTGAGTCAAAGGGTGGTGAGCCATAGACTCACTCTTACCTAGATAAAAAGGAATTTGATATTGATTAAAAATTGTCTGCAGAGACAGTTTATAAGACTCTACGTCACCTAATAGGATTCGAAAATTTTTATAGCTTAGTTCTGGCTCTTGGTGCAATTTCTGGCGAATACTACGAGCAACTAACTCCAGCTCTTCTTTTTGGGTTAGACAAGACCAAATTTGCAAATCTTCTCTATCCTTATCATCCACTTCTAAGCTAATTTCAGAATAATCATAAGCACTTTCGAGTAGTCTTGAGGCTTTGGCAAAGGCATCAAGTTTCTCATGTTCTTGACAAGTATTTTCTGCCTTAGTCTGATATTTAAAAGCTAAATGGCGTAGAAACTCAACACTGGCTTGGTAGAGGTTCCCTTCACTAAATGGGCTAGTATAAGATTTCTTAGACGCATATACACCAATAACAATCTCAACACCCTTACGATAAAGTAGATCCACTAGGTGTTCTTCTTCTGCAGAAAATCGGGTAAAACCATCAATGACTAGGGCAATCTTACTAAAATCACTACTTACCTTGTTTTCTTCGATAGCATTGATCAGATATGATAATTGACTCCCTTGCGAAACTTGACCTTGATTCAGATAAGCTGTTACCTTTTCAAAAATCATGAGCAAATCAGAACGTTTATCAGCGTCAGATAGACTTTCTAAATCCAAAAAACTCATCTTAGCAGTTGTCATTTCATGGTAAATCTCAATCAATTGTTGGATGAATTGCGGATCTTGCTTAATAGCCCCGTAAACACGTAAATCCTTAGGGTCTATCTCAGACAGACATTTATAGAAAGCCATACCAAGACCGATATCATCGAGACTTGACTTCGCGGGTATATCGTTTAAAACCAGATAACGAGCCATCTGAGCGAAGCGCGTGACTGTGATCGCAAAAGAAGCCTGCTGACTCAAGCACTCCAGGACGGCACGTTCCTTTTCAAAAGAAAGAGAGTTAGGAGCTATGTAAAAGACTCGTTTGCCTTGGGCAACCAGTCCTTGAGCCTCCTTGGTCAGGATTTCTGTCAAAGAAGTCCGAATATCGGTATAAAGTAGTTTCATCTCTGCCTCGTTTGATTTTTTCATTACCTTTCATTATACCATTTTTTGACTGCTAATCCTATAAATAGAGAGTTCTTAAACTACTGATAAAAAGTAAAATGCCAGAAATTTCCGGCATTGATCGATAAGCACTATCTTCATGAAAATACAAGCATCCATAAATCCCAAAATGCTGTAATGTTAATCATGATATGGAGTAAAATGGGATAATAGAGAGAGTGAGTTTTTCGGTAGAGCAATGCTAAAATCGTTCCTCCACTTGCATAGGTGAAAAAGGCGAGTGGTGTTAAACCTGAACTGACATGCACATAGCCAAAGACGCAGGCTGATAGTAAAACATCTCCATACCAAGGTGAATCTTTCAAAAATGTATTCATCAGAACTCCACGGTAAACCAATTCTTCTGTAATTGGTCCTAGTAGACAAACAATAAGTAAAAGATAAGGTAACTCTTGTCGCCCTGTCATCTCAGTCAATTCATTTAAAGCGATTTGATTGGACGTTGCTGGGGTTAAAAAAGAAAACACAATATCTGAAAGATAACTGACTCCATAAGCAAGAAGCAAATAAACTAGATATCTCCATTTCTACTTCAACTCAAGCATTTTTCTACCTTCGAATACTAGTAAATATAGCATAGCTAGAAGAATAACGATAAACTCTAAAAAAGCAAGAATTTGAAAAAATTCTCGACTAGCAGCTACAAATCTAGCTGTAAAGTGATTAAAAATCCACCAAAACCAAGTCTTCCTATAAATAATTACTAACAAGGCTAGTAAAATCTGTACTGCTCTTTTTTTCATGATAAGTCCTCTGCTTTTTTATCCATTATCAGTATATCGCAAGTTTAGTATAGCATATATTTGCCAAAAAGCTTCTTCAAATCATGAATTGTAATTGAAACGTCCTAAATTGACATAGTAATCCTTATTTCCACTAAATTATGCTATAATATAGACAAAACACGTGAAAAGGAACTACTATGATTAAACTACTTGCCCTTGATATGGACGGAACTCTGCTCAACGAAGCCAAGGAAATTCCTCAGGCTCATATTAATACCATTCATAAGGCTGTCGAAAAAGGCGTCAAACTGGTTCTCTGTACTGGTCGTCCTCTCTTTGGGGTTCTTCCCTACTACAAGAAACTCGGACTTGATTTGCAGAATGAATACGTCATCGTCAACAATGGATGTTCTACCCACCAAACTAGTGATTGGGGCCTTGTTGACTGGAGAGAACTTAGCAAATCAGACATTGAATACCTAAATGAACTTGCTGAAAAGAGTGAGGTCCAATTGACTCTCTTTGACGAGGAACACTACTTCGTTCTCGGAGGCGAACCAAATCCTATCGTAAAATACGATGCGACACTCGTCTTTTCTGACCTGACTGAAATTTCACTAGAGGAAGCTACCAGTGGTAAATATCGCATGTTCCAGGGTATGTTCTTAGGTACAAAAAAACAAACAGATGATTTTGAACAACGATTTGCTGATGAACTTTGTCAGAGATTTAGCGGAGTTCGTTCACAACCAGTTATCTATGAAGCAATGCCACTCGGTACAACCAAGGCTTCTGCTCTTTCTCGTTTGGCTGAGATTTTGGATATCCAACCTTCTGAAATCATGGCAATGGGTGATGCCAATAACGACATTGAGATGCTAGAGTTTGCAGGGCTTGGGATTGCCATGGGAAATGCTAGCGACTATGTCAAATCTCTCGCGGATGCCGTAACTGCCAGCAATGAAGAAGATGGTGTTGCACGCGCTATTGAGAAATATATTTTGTAGAAAATAAGCCCAGTCAACTAGCATTTCTAGCCAACTGGGCTTTTTATTTTTTAGAAACTTAAAAACTTTAGAAACACTTTAGAAATGCTTGACGATTCTTTGATATCTATGCTTTATACTAGAATTATAAAAATAAAACATCTTAAAGGTTAAAGGAGAAAACTATGAAAACAGTCCTCGAAATCCATGGCTTGTCCAAACAATTTGGCAAACAACCCATTCTACAAGATCTTAACCTCTCAGTGAAAGAAGGAGATATCTATGGGCTTATCGGAAAGAATGGTGCTGGTAAAACTACTCTGATTAAAATTATTACTCAATTATTATCTGCTGATCATGGAACCATCTCCCTCTTTTCCAGTCAAGGGTATAAGGAGTGCACAAAAGCCCTATCTCGAGTAGGTTCAGTCATTGAATCTCCAGTAGCTCATAATCATTTAACGGCCTATCAAAATCTTAAATATTATTGTACCATTCGACATATCCCAAATACTGATCAAGTCATTCAGGAAACATTAAAGTATGTCGGGTTAACAGATACAGGTAGAAAAGTTTTTCGAGATTTCTCTCTTGGGATGAAACAACGTCTAGGTATTGCTATTGCCCTCCTATCAAAACCAGACTTTCTCATCCTTGATGAACCCATCAATGGTCTTGACCCAATCGGTATCAAAGAGTTTCGTCAAATGATTCAACGTCTGCATCAAGAGAAAGGAATGACCATTCTCATCTCTAGTCATATCTTGTCAGAACTTTATCTTGTTGCCAATCGCTTTGGAATTCTGGACCAAGGAAAAATCATTCGAGAAATCAGTAAGGCTGAATTTGAGACACTGAATGAAGACTATATCGTTCTGAAAACAAGTGAAAAAGAAAAAGCTAGTCAAATCTTAAAAGACAAAGTGCGTCTTGAATTTAAAGTTGTGAATTCAGATAATGAGATTCATATTTTTAGTCATGAACAAGATGTCAAACGAATTCTCAAAGAACTTACTCTAGCAGATGTCGCTGTTGATGAGATTTACTATGCTCGTCAAAATCTTGAAGAATACTTCACACAATTAGTAAAATAGGAGAAAGATCATGATTCATACAATTCAAGCAGACTTTTACCGTCTTTTCCGTTCCAAAGGTTTTTGGATTACAGAGATTGTTCTCTTTGCACTCATGTTAATGGGAGCTACTATTGGGGCTACAGGACATCTAATGTCAGTTGATACAACGCCCCCAGAATCAGAAATTCCAACCCAAGGTTGGAATGGTGTGCAAGCCCTGATTAACGCATCTAGTCAAGGTTCAAACCTCGTTTTTCTCTGTATTATCCTTGCTTGCCTCGTTCTGGGAGTTGACCTTATCGGAAAACTCTATAAAAACAGTTTGACAGTGGGGGTTTCTCGTACAGAATTCTTCCTAGCCAAGTCAGTTGTATTAGCCAGTATCGCTCTAATGCAAATTCTTATTAGCCTAGTTATTGCTTTCGTACCAGCAACTATCCTAAACGGGGTAGGAACGATGCCAGAAGGATTTATTGGCAATCTCCTTCTAACGATTGGCCTTCAATTCCTCTGCCTTCTTGCTTGGCTTTCCATTATATCTTTCATTCTCTATGTGACTCATTCCTATTTGGCTGTTTTCATTGGCTATTTAATCAGTTCTATCTTACTTTCAACGCCGATGCTTATCTTTCCAGATATCGAAATTTTACGCTATTTGTCCTTGAATGTTGCCTATGCCATGACTGCCTATAGTCAGGCTGTTCTATACACCGTTATCGTTACAGTGACTGTTATTCTATTCTTTACCATTAGTGGACTTGCTGTTTTCAAGAAGAAAAGCTTATAAAAATGACCTCCTCTATTTAAAAAGAGGAGGTTTCTTGTTTTAAAAGAGTATCTTAACTGTAAACCAAGCACCATCTGTACTTAGTTGTAGTTCTGCTCCAAGGAGATGGGATAGTTCTTCAGTAATATAAAGACCTAAACCAGAGGATTCTTCTGTATCTGAGAGGTTTTCAGAGTAAAATCGTTGACTGAGATTTTCAATTTTGCGAATGGGTTGTTTGACCAGATTTGAAATTTCCAAATAAATGTGATTATCCACTTCCTTCAAAGAAAATCTCGCTTCATCCTTCCCATGTTTTAAAACATTGCCAATGAGATTTTGCAACATACGGTCTAATAAATCCGAATCTGTCAGTAAATACAAACCAGATTCTACTTGCAAATCAAGGTCAATCTTTGCCGTTTGAAAAGAATCATAATAGGTTAGTAATTTTTGCGTCATAAATGTCGAGACTTCTAACTCAGATAAGTCAGGTTTAACTGCTCCTTCCATTAACCGACGATAGTCCAAAAGAGCCTCTAGACGTTTTGAAACTTGATTGAGATGATGGGCAATTTTTTTCAAACTCTCAGACTCAGGATTTTCTGTTTTAAGCAATTGCTGAGTATAACCGGACGCAATCGTTAAAGGCGTCCGAATATCATGTGCAATATTGCTAATAGCCATGTCCAAAGTCTGCTTTTCACGTTTCATAATCAAGCGTGACTGCTCAACTTCTTGAAAGAGATGATTGATTTGCTGGTAAAGATGTAAAAAATCCTTGGAGAAAGTTGACACTCCGATTCTCTTCATACTTCCAGTCAGAATCTTATCTTCAATCTGTTGGCTCAAGTTAACGAGTGCTAGATGATAGCGAATCAACCATATCGTCAATAGGATAATGACCAGCACTAGCAAAGATAGTAAAATGTAGATCATTGCTCATCTCCTTTTAACCGAACACCAACTCCCCAGATAGTTTCAATATACTCTTGCTCTGGATCCAGTTGGCCTAATTTTTTACGGAGATTACTTAAATGAGTATTGAGAGTATTATCGCCTGGTAAATAAGTATCCTCCCAGACCAATTCATAGAGTTCTTCCTTCGTGAAAATTTTCTTAGGATGTCCCAGTAAGGTTTGGAGAATCAAACATTCTTTCTTAGCTAGGCGAATAGTTTCCTGGCTATTTTTGATTTCAAAACTATCTGCATCAAATTGAATATTTTTTAACTCTTGAATCAACTTGTCAGGATGTTCGATTTCAGCTGCTTGCTTGTCACTATTTTGACGTAATTGAACCGTAACCCTGGCAAAAACTTCATCCAAATCAAAAGGCTTTACGATATAATCATTAGCACCATCTAAGAGATATTGGCTGATGAGCTTTTTATCGCTTAGAGCAGTTAGCATGATGACAGGAACTGAACGATCTTGTCTAATGGCTTTTAAAACCTGATCGCCATTTTTTCCAGGAAGCATAATATCTAGCAAGATTAGATCAATGCCGCCTTGCTCAAATCGAATCATCCCTTCGGTACCAGAAAAAGCTTGAATCACCTCATGTTCCTCAGAAAGAAGAGTTCTCAAAATTTCTTGAATCTCATTATTATCTTCAATGATAAGTATTCTAGCCATAAACACCAACCTTTCTAATAGTATTATATCATGTTTTTTTAGGAATTTCGGATAAAGAAAAACTCTCCCTCATAACTAGATACGAAGAAGAGTTTACTTTATGTTTTAGAATAAAGCTGTCAATGCGGTAATAATCCCAAAAACAATACCTGGTGCATTGGCTGCTGCCAAAGGAATATCACGTTCTTTTTTAAAGAGTCCGTAGTATACCCAAAGACTGCAGTTAATTGCAGCTACTGCTGGTTGGATAAAGTTTCCTTTTTGACCCGCAAGGTTGTTCATAATTTGAGGAATATATGAGATATACATCATAATAGACATAAAGGTTGCAATCCAACCTAATGTTTTCATTTGTTTTTCAGTCATTTTCTTCTCCTTTCAAAAACAGTTTCAATTATACACTATTTGTATTAATCGTGTAAGCAAAAAACTTATTTGTTAAGAAAATGTAAACTATCACAATCTTGTGATAAGAGTAACAGAAAAAATCCCCCTTGTTATTGCAAGAGGGAATCTTATTCGTTTAGAAAACTTACTTCTTCTCAATCGGTGCTACGCTGGCTAGGAGTTTTTTGAGGCCGACTTCTGGGAAATTGATTTTCAATTCCTGAGTAGTTCCACTGCCTGAAACTTCCAGCACAGTTCCTTCACCCCATTTCTTATGAAGGGCGATATCACCAATAGACCAACTAGTTTCACTGGAAGACGATTTGCTATTAGATGCAAATTGTCCAAAAGGTAGTCCTTTTGATTCAATTAATCTTGGTGCTGCGTTGCGTTTACGATCTTGTAGAGCTTGAGCTAGGCTCATGCCTTGACCAAAGGCGACACCTCCACTACTATAGGATGCTTTGAAGCTACCATTAGCAGGACGCGCCAAACCTTGATAAGTTAACAAATCTGAACTAATCTCATTGATAAAGCGTGTTGGGCGATTATAGTTCGTTCGACCAAATAGCAAGCGTGAGTTAGCATTGGTTAGATAAAGGATTTTCTCTGCGCGCGTGATACCGACATAGGCTAGACGGCGTTCCTCTTCTAGTTCATCCATGTCTTCTGCTGCACGACTAAGTGGAAAGACATTTTCTTCCATTCCAATTAAGAAGACAACTGGAAACTCGAGTCCCTTGGCCGCATGGAGCGTCATCAAGGTTACTTCTGATGTTTCCTGACTGCCAGAGTCTGTATCTGCAATCAAGGCCAAATCGTTCAAGAAGCGACTGAGCTTATCCAAGCCAGTTTCTTCTTCTTGATTATCTGGATTATCATCGAAATTCTTGGTAACAGAAAGGAACTCCTCGATATTTTCGACACGAGCCTTACTTTCTAAGGTTGCTTGAGTATTGAGAATATCCACGTAGCCTGTTTTTTCCAAGACTGCTTCCACTAACTCAGTAATGCTTAATTGATCCAGTTGCTCCCGCAAATCAAGAATCATATTGGCAAAATCCCAGATTGACTGGGCTGCCTTACCTTTAATCCCTGATAACATGATGTTAGCTGAAGCATCAAGCATCGACATATTTTGTAGGTTGGCAAAGTCACGGATTTTCTCTACTGTTCCTGGTCCAATGCCACGTTTTGGTTCATTAATAATCCGCTCAAAACTGATATTATCACTCAAATTGGCGATGAGATTAAGATATGCGATAATATCACGGATTTCCTTACGGCTATAGAACTTAGTTCCACCGACCATAGTATAAGGAATATTGGACTTGAGCAGAGCTTCTTCAATGGTACGAGACTGGGCATTGGTACGGTAAAGAACCGCAAAATCCTTGTGGAGGAAGTTTTGGCTTCGACCAAGTTCATCGATGGTTTTAGCGACAAAGACAGCCTCGTCTTGTTCATCATTAGCGCGATAGTAGACAATCTGTTCCCCATCCGCATTTTGAGTCCAGAGATTCTTAGGACGGCGATTTTTATTGTTTTTGATAACGTCATTAGCAGCTTGTAGGATGGTTTTGGTTGAGCGGTAATTTTCCTCCAACAAAACAACCTTGGCTTGAGGATAATCCTTCTCAAAATCCAAGATATTCTGCATATCAGCACCACGCCAACCGTAGATAGACTGGTCAGCATCCCCAACCACACAGATATTTTTGAAGCGTGAAGCCAAAAGTTTGACTAGTTGATACTGGGCATGGTTGGTATCTTGATACTCATCAACATGGATATATTGGAACTTTTGCTGATAATAAGTCAAAACATCAGGATTTTGGTCAAAGAGCCGCAAAGTCAACATGATCAAGTCGTCAAAGTCCACTGACTCTGACTGACGAAGTTCTTTCTGATAGGCTGTATAACACTTAGCTACAATTTGCGTGTACATATCTCCTGCCTGGGCAGCATAAGCTACATCGTCAATCAGATCATTCTTAGCATTGGAAATGGTTCCCAAAATGGTACGTTCATTCCATTTTTTAGGATCCAAGTTCAACTGCTTGAGAATACGTTTCATGAGCGTTCGCTGCTCCCCTGGATCCACAATCGTGAAATTGCGATTGTAGCCAATGTGGTCGGCATCGCGCCGTAGGATACGCACGCACATAGAGTGGAAGGTCGCGATCAAACAATCCTGAGTAGCTGGATTGAGTCCATAAGCACGCTCCTTCATTTCACGCGCAGCCTTATTGGTAAAGGTAATGGCCAAGATATTCCATGGGTTTACCAACTTTTCATCAATTAAGTAGGCAATACGGTGGGTTAAAACACGAGTCTTACCAGATCCCGCCCCCGCCATGATCAGCAAGGGTCCTTCTGTGGTTTGAACAGCCTCGGCTTGACGGTCATTCATTCCCTTTAATAAATCGTTCATTTTCTCTTCCTTATTCTTCAAGTCAATGTTTCTATTATATCAAAAAAGTTTGAAAATAACTTTTCTTAAGAGCCTTCTGATTACTTTAGTTGGCAAGACAAGAAGAGGCTGGGACAAAAGTCCTAGCCTCTCAATTCTCTTTTGATTGTCGAGCAAGACGCAGTGGTTGAGTGGGCTCTACTACGCTGATTTCATCAGCTTTTACAGCCCCTACTCAACTGTGCGGAGGTGGGACGACGAAATCGAATTCTAACGAATTACCGATTTCTGTCCCACTCTCAGTAATTCTTCTATTAATCCTTTATAGACTGCAAAAGCGTCATTAGGGCCTGGGCAGAACGACGTCCTGCTTCTACGATAAATTCATCAAAGGAAACGGATGCTTCATGGTTTGCATTGTCACTCATGGCACGAACGACTAAGAAAGGAAGGTTCAAAGCATGAGCTGCTTGAGCAATAGCTGCTCCTTCCATCTCTACAGCAAGAACTTGAGGGAAATGTTCTTTTATCGCTTTGATTTTATCTTCTCCAGCAACAAAACTGTCACCTGTCGCAATCAAACCTAAATGCCAAGTTTGGTCCAGTTTAGACAAACTCTCTTGAATCAAGCTGATAAACTTTTTGTCTGATTCAAAATAGAGAGGCTGTTGAGCCATTTGTCCGTATTCATAACCAAAAGCAGTCACATCAACATCGTGGTAGGTAAGCTTGTCTGCAATCACTACATCCCCTACTGCGATTCCACTTGCCACTGCACCAGCAGAACCAGTATTAATCACTGCATCGACTTCAAAGTGATCTGCTAAGATAGCGACACTCATCGCAGACATGACTTTACCAATACCACTCTCTACAAGTACAAGCTCAACAGAACCAATCTTACCAGTATGATAGCTATGTCCCAGAACCTTTTCCTCACTGGCATCATCCAAGTGTTGAATCAAGTATACTAGCTCTTCTGGCATAGCTGCAATAATTCCAATTTTCATGATAGACCCCTTAAATAAATCTCATTGCTAAAATTAACAAAATCAAGAGAAAAATAACTGCAAAAAGAATCTTGTTTAATTTAGAATTAAAGACATTTCTCTTGGTATTTTCAATCCGACGACTTTTGTGAATAGAAGGTTCAACTTCGATGGTCAGTGTATCCTGGCTAAAACCATGATCTTTAGTTCGCGAATAGCCAAAATTTTGAGAAGAAGTCGGTAAAATCTTAGTTTCCTCATCATCTAGCAAGGGAGGCCCTGAGATGTCCTCTCCTCGATTGGCACGTTCAATCATTTCATCTGTTAATAAAGGTTTACCCATGGGTTCCTCCACTATTTTTTTGTAATTCCCAGTACTGAATAGCCATGATAGTCTTGGCATCACAAATATCACCTGACTGGATCAGTTCTTTAGCTTGGTCAAGACTGACTTCAAGTAACTCTAAAGTCTCATCTTCATCCTGAGGACGAGGATTTTCAACTTTTGTCAAATCACTTGCCAAGTAAAGTTTTAAGCGCTCGTTACAAAATCCAATCGCAGAGTAAAAATCATAGAGAAGGATTAATTTACCAGTATAGGCTGCTTCTTCTTCTAATTCACGAAGTGCTGCAGCTTCTGGATCTGCATTCTCCCCAATTTCCAGTTTACCTGCAGGAATTTCATAAGAGACTTTTTCAATCGCCTTGCGATATTGTTTAACAAGGACAACCTTATTATCTGGAGTAACTGCAAGGACACAAACTGCTCCATTGTGGAAAATCAAATCACGTTGCGCAGTACCTTTTCCAGAAGGTAGTTCAACCTGATCTTGAACTAGCTGAAAAATAGGCCCTTTATAAATTTCTTTACGACTAAGCGTCTTTTCTTCAAATTCCATCGTTAGCTCCTATTTATTGTTAGGATGGTGAGGGAGGCGAGTTGCATATTCGTCCTTATTAATTTGGCGACCTCGTCCAATAGCAATGGCATCAGCTGGAACATCCTTAGTAATGGTTGAACCTGCCCCAACAAGAGAATTATCTCCGAGTTCTACTGGAGCAATGATGGTTGAATTTGAACCAACGAAAACATTGTTACCAATGGTTGTTTTAAACTTGTGTTGACCATCGTAATTTACAGTAATGGTTCCTGCACCGAAGTTGACATCACTACCAACTTCACAGTTTCCAATGTAAGTTAAATGTCCTGCCTTAGTATTCTCCCCAATGCTAGAACCTTTGACTTCAACAAAGTTCCCAATATGTACATCTTTTGCAAGGCTTGATCCTGGACGGATATGAGCATAAGGACCAACTGTAACGCCATCAGCAACCGTGCTTTCTTCAATCATCGAGTTTGTAATCACTGCCCCTGAACCGATAGTGCTATCAAGGATATAAGTTCCATTAGTCAAAACAGTTCCTGCACCAATCTTACTAGAACCTTTGAGGGTTACATTCGCTTCAATTTGAACCTCTGGAGCAATTTCAACATCGATGTCAATGTAAGTAGCTTCAGGATTCACAAAACTAACTCCATTGACCATATGCGCTTGGTTAATACGGCGACGCATGATGCCTTCAGCTGTCGCAAGGGCAACACGGTCATTAACTCCGAGACTTTCATCAAAGTCTTTCAGAGTATAGGCTCCGACTTTTTCTCCAGCTTCACGGAAAATGCCGATGACATCAGTAATGTAGTATTCGCCTTGGGCGTTGTTGGTGTTGATATTCTTCAAAGCTTCAAAGAGGCGTGCATTATCAAAGACATAGGTTCCTGTATTGATTTCCTTGATTTGTTTTTCAAAATCAGTCGCATCCTTCTGCTCCACGATACGAAGCACTTCAGCATTCTCATTACGAACAATACGTCCATAACCAAATGGGTCTTCAGCTTCTGCAGTTAGGATTGTAGCTACGTTCTTGTGATTAACGTGGAAATCAATCAAGTTCTTTAGACTTTCACCAGTAATGAGTGGTGTGTCACCAGCAATAACCAATGTTTGTCCAGAAAGTCCTTCAAGAATTGGCTCAGCCATCATAACCGCATGACCAGTTCCTAATTGCTCAGACTGTCTTACAAAATCAGTTTGACCAGCTAAAACTTGCTCCACAAGTTCTGCCTTATGACCCACAACCGTTACTGTTTTTTCAGGATTGATGGCTCCTACGCTACGAAAAACATGCTCAAGCATTGAAATTCCTGCAACCTTGTGCATGACTTTTGGTAGATCTGATTTCATACGAGTACCTTTACCCGCTGCTAAAATAACTGCATAATTTGCCATATTTTTCTCTTTTCTATAGAAATTCCCTTATATTATATCATAAATTTGCTTTTTCAAACACAAAAGAGGGCAAATGCTTTAAAACATCGCATTCTCTAGATGATTTCGAGTATTTTTTTTTGATTTTTTTCACCATTTACGATACACTATAAAAGTATGAGAAAGAAAATAAATCCTGTTTTTATTTTTACTGTATTAGCTACTCTCGTGGGTATTTTAATCATCAATAGACCCAAGTTCGAAGACCATCCAGTCAAAACAAAGCAAAATCCAGTTCAAGTAGAAACTCAAGCTTTACATAATATCAACAAGCCGATTATTGATGTTTCTGGCTGGCAAAGACCATCAGAGATCAATTATGACACCTTAACTCAAAATATTTCAGGTGCAATCGTTCGGGTTCATAGTGGAGCTCAAGTTTCTGTTGAAAATGACGCTTCATTCAAAAATGGGGTCGATAAGGCTTATAAAGAACATATCACAGAATTTCAAAAACGAAATGTTCCAGTCGCTGTTTATGCCTATGTAGCTGGAAAAAATGTCGAAGAAATGGAAAAAGCTGCTGAAGCCTTTTATAACGCTGCTTCCCCTTACAACCCGAGCTACTATTGGTTAGATGTTGAAGAAAAGACTATGTCTGACATGAACCGGGGTGTTGAGGCCTTTCGTGCTAAATTAGCTTCATTGGGTGCAAAAAATATCGGTATCTATGTTGGTGTTTACTTTATGGAGGAACATAGTATCAGCGTTGATAATTATTCAGCTATCTGGATACCTTCCTATGGAACCAACTCAGGTTACTATGAGAGTGCTCCAAAAACAGATCTTAGCTATGACCTTCACCAATACACTTCACATGGAAATCTTGGTGGATTTGAACATCACCTCGATTTGAATCTCATTTCTTCATCAAAGAACAAGGAAGAAACCTTTAGAAAATTGTTTTTAAATCCTTAATCACTATCACAATAAGCAAGTCAGACATTGCTTTCTGCTTGCTTTTCTTTATTTTTCAGTATTAAATCACTGTTTTATCTTTATAGAATATGAATCTCGGAGGACCTCTATGTTATCATGGTTATCAAAAATTATTAAGGGAATTGTAATCGCCCTAGGTTTCATTCTACCAGGGATTTCTGGTGGTGTTCTTGCTGCTATCTTGGGAATTTATGAGAGAATGATTCGATTTCTTGCCCATCCTTTTAAGAATTTAAAAGAAGATGTGCTCTTTTTCCTTCCTGTCGGCATTGGAATGCTTCTAGGTATCGGACTTTTCTCCTATCCAATCGAGTATCTTTTAGAGAATTATCAAGTGTATGTATTGTGGAGTTTTGCTGGAGCTATCATTGGTACTATCCCAAGTCTTGTCAAAGAATCAACTCGTGACTCTGATAGAGACAAGGTTGACCACATATGGTTTTGGGCAACCTTCATCATCTCAGGTATCGCCCTCTATGCCTTGAATTTTGTAGTTGGTTCTCTATCTGCAAGCTTCCTAAACTTTACACTAGCTGGTTGTTTATTGGCTCTTGGAATTTTGGTTCCTGGGCTTAGTCCTTCCAATCTCCTCTTGATTCTTGGCCTTTATGGCCCTATGTTAACAGGGTTCAAGACTTTTGATTTGTTTGGAACCTTCTTACCAATTGGAATTGGGCTTCTTATCACTCTGATTATTTTCTCTAAATTCATGGACTATGCTCTTCGCCTTTATCACTCACGTGTGTATCATTTTATCATTGGAATCGTATTATCAAGTACACTCTTGATCCTTATTCCAAACGCTGGAAATGCTGAAAGTATTAGTTACAGTGGTTTGTCCCTAGTATCATATGTACTGATTGCTTTCTTCTTTGCCCTAGGGATTTGGTTGGGAATCTGGATGAGTCAATTGGAGGATAAGTATAAATAATGGCAAAAAAAGTAAAAGTCAAGAAAACCTTGGTTCAACAAATTTTAACCAAGGCAGGAATAAACCATACAGGTATTCAAATTAATGCTTTGGAAGGTGAAATGCCTCAAGGTTATGAAAAGAGTCAGATTTTTAAGACTCTAGCACTTCTGGGAGATAAAACTGGACCAATTATTGGAATCGTACCTATCACTGAACATCTTTCTGAAAAGAAACTGGCTAAGATTTCTGGTAATAAGAAAGTCAGCATGATTCCACAAAAAGACCTAGAAAAAACAACAGGCTACATCCACGGTGCCAATAATCCAGTTGGAATTCGTCAGAAACATAACTATCCTATCTTTATCGACCAAACTGCTCTTCAACTGAATGAAATGATTGTTTCCGCAGGGGAAGTTGGTCATAGTATCATTATCAATCCTCAAGATCTAGCATCCTTTGTTAAAGCTGAATTTGCAGATATCTTGGAGGCAAGTAACTAATGAAATTCTATTTTATTCGTCACGGTAAAACACTTTGGAATCTCGAGGGACGTTTTCAAGGAGCGAGTGGGGATTCTCCACTCTTAGATGAATCCATTGAGTCCTTAAAAAAACTAGGTCGGTATCTCCAGGAAACTTCATTTGATATGATTTATTCTAGTGATCTTCCTCGTGCTAAAACTTCCGCTCAAATCATCCAAAGTCAACTGAAAAACAGCTGTCCATTAGAAGAGATACCCTCACTAAGAGAATGGCAACTTGGAAAACTTGAAGGTGCAAAATTTGCGACCTTGGAAGCTATCTATCCCGAGCAATTAAAAGCTTTTCGTACCAATCTAGCAAAATTCGATTCGACTATGTTTGGAGCAGAGTCTGTCTATCAAACAACTCAACGAACCATTCAATTTATCAAATCATTAGAGTCCAAACCTTTTGAACATGTTATGATTGTTGGTCACGGTGCCAATCTCACAGCCAGTATTCGAACTCTTCTAGGCTATGATACTCCACTACTTAGAAAAGATGGTGGTCTAGCAAATGCCAGTGTGACTATTGTCGAAACGGAGGACTTTAAAAACTTTAACCTCTTAGTCTGGAACGACACTTCTTATCAGAATTAGAACTGAACTTAACAAACACTGTTAAGTTCTTTTTAGATTTTGTAGATTATCCGTGAATTTATTTGACTTTTATGATAAAATGGGAGTATCGTAAAAAAGACTCATCGTATCAAGAATTGAGTAAAAACTAGGAGGAAACCATGTCAACAGAACATATGGAAGAACTAAATGACCAGCAGATCGTTCGCCGTGAAAAAATGGCTGCGCTCCGCGAACAAGGAATCGATCCATTCGGTAAACGATTTGAACGCACTGCTAACTCACAAGAATTAAAAGATAAATATGCTGACCTTGATAAAGAACAATTACACGAATTAAACGAGACTGCTACTATCGCTGGACGTTTGGTAACAAAGCGTGGTAAGGGTAAAGTTGGATTTGCCCACCTTCAAGACCGCGAAGGTCAAATTCAAATCTACGTTCGTAAAGACGCTGTTGGTGAAGAAAACTACGAAATCTTTAAGAAGGCTGACCTCGGAGACTTCCTCGGTGTTGAGGGTGAAGTGATGCGTACGGATATGGGAGAACTCTCAATCAAGGCTACTCACATCACACACTTATCTAAAGCCCTTCGTCCCCTTCCAGAGAAATTCCACGGACTTTCAGACGTTGAAACAATCTACCGTAAACGTTACCTTGACTTGATTTCTAACCGTGAAAGCTTTGAACGCTTTGTTACTCGTTCAAAAATCATTTCTGAAATCCGTCGCTACCTCGATGCTCAAGGTTTCCTTGAAGTAGAAACACCTGTTCTTCACAACGAAGCTGGTGGTGCTGCTGCTCGTCCATTTATCACACACCACAATGCTCAAAACATTGACATGGTGCTTCGTATCGCGACTGAGCTTCATTTGAAACGTCTTATCGTTGGTGGTATGGAGCGTGTTTATGAGATTGGCCGTATCTTCCGTAACGAAGGAATGGATGCTACACACAACCCTGAGTTTACTTCTATCGAAGTTTACCAAGCATATGCTGACTTCCAAGACATCATGGACTTGACTGAAGGCATTATTCAACACGCTGCTAAAGCTGTTAAAGGCGACGGTCCAGTTATCTATCAAGGAACTGAAATCAAGATCAATGAACTATTTAAACGTGTACACATGGTGGATGCAATCAAGGAAATTACAGGTGTTGATTTCTGGAAAGATATGACTTTCGAAGAAGCTAAAGCAATCGCAGCTGAAAAGAATGTTCCAGTTGAAAAACACTATACTGAAGTTGGTCACATCATCAATGCTTTCTTTGAAGAATTTGTTGAAGAAACATTGATTCAACCTACCTTTGTCTATGGTCACCCAGTAGCTGTATCACCACTTGCTAAGAAAAATCCAGAAGATGAGCGCTTTACAGACCGCTTCGAGCTCTTCATCATGACTAAAGAATACGGAAATGCCTTTACTGAGCTCAACGACCCAATCGACCAGCTTAGCCGTTTCGAAGCTCAAGCCAAAGCCAAAGAGCTTGGTGACGACGAAGCAACAGGCATTGATTACGACTACATCGAAGCACTTGAATACGGTATGCCACCAACAGGTGGTTTGGGAATCGGTATCGACCGTCTCTGCATGCTCCTCACTGATACAACTACTATCCGTGATGTATTGCTCTTCCCAACTATGAAATAAAATACAAATCTCCTAGTTACTTTCTAGGAGATTTTTTAGTAATCCCAAAAAAGACAAACTCAATGTTGAGCTTGTCTTTAAATTTTCTTATTAGAATAAACCTAGAACTGTACCATCACTTTCAACATCCATGTTGAGAGCTGCTGGGCGTTTTGGAAGTCCAGGCATGGTCATAACGTCACCAGTAAGAGCAACGATAAAGCCTGCACCCAATTTTGGTACTAACTCACGAATAGTAATTTCAAAGTTTTCAGGGGCTCCAAGAGCATTTGGATTATCTGAGAAACTGTATTGAGTTTTAGCCATACAGATTGGCAATTTGTCCCAACCATTTTGTACGATTTGTGCGATTTGAGTTTGAGCTTTCTTCTCGAAGTTTACTTTGCTTCCACGATAGATTTCAGTGACAATCTTTTCAATCTTCTCTTGTACTGAAAGGTCATTGTCATACAAACGTGCATAGTTAGCTGGGTTTTCGTCAATCGTTTTGACGAGAGTTTCAGCTAGAGCTACTCCACCTTCTGCTCCATCGGCCCATACGCTTGCTAATTCAACTGGAACATCGATTGAAGCACAAAGTTCTTTCAAAGCTGCGATTTCAGCTTCTGTATCAGATACGAACTCGTTAATAGCAACAACTGCTGGAATACCGAACTTACGGATATTCTCAACATGACGTTTCAAGTTTGCAAATCCTGCACGAACAGCTTCTACATTCTCTTCTGTCAAAGCATCCTTAGCAACCCCACCATTCATCTTAAGAGCACGAAGTGTTGCAACAATCACTACTGCATCTGGTGAAGTTGGCAAGTTTGGAGTTTTGATATCCAGGAATTTCTCAGCACCAAGATCTGCACCAAAACCTGCTTCTGTCACTGTGTAATCTGCCAAGTGAAGGGCTGTAGTTGTAGCCAAGACAGAGTTACATCCGTGTGCGATATTGGCAAATGGGCCACCATGTACAAAGGCAGGTGTTCCATAGATGGTTTGAACCAAGTTCGGTTTGATAGCATCTTTCAAAATCAATGCCAAGGCACCTTCAACCTGTAGATCACCCACTGAAACAGGTGTACGGTCATAACGGTAACCAATGACGATATTGCCCAAACGACGTTTCAAATCTTCAATATCAGTTGCCAAGCAAAGGATGGCCATGATCTCTGAAGCAACAGTGATATCAAATCCATCTTCACGTGGAATACCGTTAAGAGGACCACCAAGGCCGACTGTTACGTGACGAAGAGCGCGATCGTTCAAGTCAACCACACGTTTCCAAAGAATACGACGTTGGTCGATTCCTAGCTCATTTCCTTGGTGCAAGTGATTGTCAATCAAGGCAGAGAGAGCATTATTTGCAGTTGTAATAGCGTGCATATCTCCAGTAAAGTGAAGGTTGATGTCTTCCATTGGTAAAACTTGTGCATAACCACCACCAGCAGCCCCACCTTTAATCCCCATAACAGGACCAAGAGATGGTTCGCGGATAGCAATCATGGTTTTCTTACCAATCTTATTCAAAGCATCAGCAAGTCCGATAGTGATAGTTGATTTTCCTTCACCAGCAGGTGTCGGATTGATAGCAGTAACCAGGATCAATTTACCGACTGGATTGCTCTCAACTGCACGAATTTTATCAAAGCTTAGTTTAGCCTTATATTTTCCGTACAACTCCAAATCATCGTAAGAGATACCAAGTTTCTCTACAACATCAACGATTGGTTTTAGCTCGATACTCTGTGCAATTTCAATATCTGTTTTCATAACAAACTCCTCTACCTCAAATGTGTTAATTCATTATATCATAAAATAAGATTTTTAACAGTCATAAAGCTTGCTAACGTTCGTAAATATCACAACACTTCAGACTTTCTTGGCTTCTTTTTAAATTTTTATATGCCTTTATAGGTTTTAACTATAGTTAAAAGCTCGGATTTCACATAATATTTTATCGCTTTCATTTTACTTACTGTTCATTTTTTTGTATAATAGTTCTATGAAAATTTTAGTTACATCTGGTGGTACAAGCGAGGCAATAGATCGAGTTCGCTCCATTACCAATCACTCTACTGGTAGACTTGGTAAAGTAATAACTGAGACTTTACTAAAAGCTGGTCACCAAGTTTGTCTAATTACTACGCGACAAGCACTAAAACCAGAACTACACCCGAATTTGACTATGATTGAAATCAAAAACACTTCCGATTTACTCCAAGAGATGAAACGGATTGTCCCTGATTATCAAGTCTTGATCCATTCAATGGCTGTTTCTGACTATAGCCCAGTTTACATGACAGGTCTTGACCAAGTTCAAGCGAGCCAAGATTTAAGTGAGTTTTTGCATAAGAAAAATATGGAAACAAAGATCTCTTCTAAGGATGAGGTGCAAGTCCTATTTCTCAAGAAAAATCCAAAGATCATCTCTCTTGTTAAAGAATGGAACCCCAGTATTCATCTCATCGGCTTTAAACTGCTTGTTGAGGTTACCAAGGAGCATCTGATTCAAATCGCTAGAGAAAGTCTTGTAAAGAATCAAGCTGACTTGATTGTCGCTAATGACCTCACTCAGATTAATGCTGATCAACACCTGGCTTATCTAGTAGAGGAAAAAGATTATCAGATTGCTGCTAGCAAACAAGAAATTGCTGACTTGTTAGTGGAAAAAATTCAAGGATTTGACTGTTAGAAAGGAAAATTATGGCTCGTATTACACTCGCTGTTACAGGCTCTATCGCCTCTTACAAGGCTGCTGATTTGGTAAGTGGCTTGAAGAAACAGGGGCATTCTGTTACTGTACTCATGACCCAGGCTGCGACTGCCTTTATTCAACCTTTAACCCTTCAAGTCTTATCACAAAATACAGTTCATCTCGATCTTATGGAAGAACCTTATCCTGATAAAGTTAATCATATCGAGCTAGGCAAAGAAACAGACTTGTTTATCCTTGCCCCTGCAACCGCTAATACGATTGCGAAAGTTGCGCACGGTTTTGCCGACAATATGGTTACTGCTACTGCTCTTGCCTTGCCAAACTATGTTCCAAAACTAGTAGCACCTGCTATGAATACCAAAATGTATGACCATCCAGCAACTCAAACAAACTTAAAAACTTTAGAAACTTATGGTTATACAATTATTTCCCCTAAAGAATCCCTACTGGCCTGTGGCGACATAGGACGGGGTGCTCTTGCTGATCTTGATACTATTTTACAACAGATAAAGGAAAAACTTCATGAACAAACGCTCTAATATTGCTCCTATTGCTATCTTTTTTGCCAGCATGATCGTGATTCATCTGCTGAGCTCTATTGTCTTTAATGTCTTGCCATTTCCAATTAAACCGACCATTGTCCATATTCCAGTCATCATTGCTAGTATCATCTACGGGCCACGGATTGGAGCCATTTTAGGTTTCTTGATGGGGATGATTAGCTTGACAGTCAATACAATCACAATTCTCCCAACCAGCTACCTCTTCTCTCCATTTGTACCAAATGGTAACATCTACTCCCTAGTTATTGCGATTGTACCACGCATCCTTATTGGGTTAACTCCATACTTTGTCTATAAACTCCTCAAAAACAAGGCGGGGCTCATCTTCGCGGGAGCACTCGGTTCCCTCACAAATACTGTATTTGTACTAGGCGGAATCTTCTTCCTCTTTGGAAATGTTTTTGACGGAAATATCCAAAAACTATTAGCTACTGTTATCTCAACAAATTCTATTGCAGAACTCATAATCTCAGCAATACTTACCCTAGTTATTGTTCCGAGACTTGAAAAAATCAAAAAATAAGAGGTCGGGAAAATCCCGGCCTCGATTTTTATTTGCCCTAAGTAACTGACTTTGTATTTAATTAAGATTACAGACTTCTAAAAGTCTCTTTGACGAGACTATCTAAAAGCATGATTGTAAAGACTTACTGATATGGGAAAAGGCTTCAATCTTGGACAAATAATTATTTTCCCATAGCCTTTTATCTACTTATTATTGGGCTAGACGTGCTTCTTCTAAAATCTTTTCAATTTTTGTCGTTAGCAAATCGATAGCTACAGTATTGGTTACACCTTCAGGAATTACAATATCAGCATATCGTTTAGTTGGCTCGATAAATTGGTGATACATAGGCTTAACCACCCCAAGATATTGATCGATAACACTATCTAGACTACGACCACGTTCTTCCATATCACGTTTAATACGGCGAATGATACGAACATCATCATCTGTATCTACGAAAATCTTGATATCCATCAAATCACGAAGTCGTTTGTCCTCCAAAACCAAGATTCCTTCTACGATAAAGACATCCTGAGGTTCTTGACGATAAGTTTTAGAACTTCTGGTATGGGCAGCATAATCATAGGTAGGAATGTCTACAGGACGTCCTGCCAACAACTCTTTGATTTGCTCAATCATCAAATCAGTATCAAAAGCAAAAGGATGGTCATAGTTGGTCTTAATACGCTCTTCAAAGGTTAGATGAGATTGATCTTTATAGTAGGAATCATGCTCAATCATAGAGATTTTTTCATTTGGAAAATGCGACAAGATTGCTTTAGATACGCTTGTCTTTCCTCCTCCAGATCCCCCTGTTACTCCGATAATGATTGGTCTATTTTGCATTGTAGCCTCCTTGTTTTTTCCCTCGTCTATTTTACCATATTTTTGATAAATTTTACAGATGGAGTTTTCTAGAAAATAGAAGAAAAAATCCTCATAGCTAGAAGCTACAAGGATTTGTAATTGATTAATCAAAGTTAACGTATTCTTTAGAAAGTTCAAGAACTTCTTCCATTGTTGAACATTCAGTAAGAGCACGGTTAGCGTATTCTTGCATTTTAGCAGTGTCGAGTTTCTTCATCAAGCTACGTGTACGAAGTACAGATGTTGCTGACATAGAGAACTCATCCAAGCCCATTCCGACAAGAAGTGGAACAGCTGTTTGGTCACCAGCCATTTCACCACACATACCAGCCCATTTACCTTCAGCGTGAGCTGCTTTGATAACGTTGTTGATCAAACGAAGGATTGATGGGTTGTATGGTTGGTAAAGGTATGAAACTTGTTCGTTCATACGGTCTGCAGCCATTGTGTATTGGATCAAGTCGTTTGTACCAATTGAGAAGAAGTCAACTTCTTTTGCAAATTGGTCTGCAAGCATAGCTGCTGCAGGAATTTCAATCATGATACCAACTTGGATGTCATCCGCAACTGCAACACCTTCAGCAAGAAGGTTAGCTTTTTCTTCATCGAAGACTGCTTTAGCTGCACGGAATTCTTTCAAAAGCGCAACCATCGGGAACATGATACGCAATTGACCGTGTACAGAAGCACGAAGAAGAGCACGGATTTGAGTGCGGAACATTGCATCTCCTGTTTCAGAGATAGAGATACGAAGAGCACGGAATCCAAGGAATGGGTTCATTTCATGTGGCATATCGAAGTAAGGAAGTTCCTTGTCACCACCGATATCCATTGTACGGACAACAACTGGTTTACCGTTCATTCCTTCAAGAACAGCCTTGTATGCTTCGTACTGCTCGTCTTC
Organism: Streptococcus sp. SK140; assembly: GCF_000259525.1. Lineage (NCBI taxonomy): Bacteria > Bacillati > Bacillota > Bacilli > Lactobacillales > Streptococcaceae > Streptococcus > Streptococcus sp. SK140. Next base: position 131,116 of record NZ_AJML01000022.1, read on the forward strand.
AGTTGGGAAGTCTTGAGAATCCATGTACAAGAACTCTGTACGGTAAAGACCTACAGCTTCTGCACCGTTGTCATTAACACCTTCAACATCTTTTGGAGTACCAATGTTTGCTGCCAATTCGAAGTGTTTGCCATCAGCAGTAACAGTTTGAGCATCCTTCAAGAGTGCCCATTCAGCTTTTTGTTGAGCGTAAGCTTCACCAGCTGCTTTAAATTCAGCCGCTTGTTCTTCAGTCGGGTTGATAATCACTTCACCTGTAATACCATTAACGGCAAGTAGGTCACCATCTTTAACGATTTCAGTGATATTGTTTGTACCCAAAACTGCAGCGATTTCAAGTGTACGAGCCATGATAGCTGAGTGACTTGTACGACCACCAATGTTTGTTACAAAAGCTTTAACAAAGTTTTTGTCCAATTGAGCTGTATCAGATGGAGTCAAGTCGTGAGCAATCACGATTACTTCTTCATTGATAGAAGCTGGGTTTGGCAATTTTTTACCAAGAAGATTTGCCAATACACGTTTTGTTACGTCACGGATATCCGCTGCACGTTCTTGCATGTATGGGTTGTCTTCCATGCCTTCAAAGATTGTGATAAACATGTCTGTAACTTCTTTCAGACCTGCTTCTGCATTCACTTTCTTAGCACGGATAGTTTCTTTAATTTGACCGATCAATTCAGGGTCAGCAAGAACCATCAAGTGGGCGTCAAATACTTGTGCCGCTTCTTCACCAAGCGTACCTACAGCCTTCTCGCGGATAAGAGAAAGCTCGTTTTGAGAAGCTTCAAGAGCAACATCCAAACGAGCCTCTTCTGCATTTGTATCTTCGACTGTAACAGTCTCGAATGATAAATCCGGTTGAACGAGTAGATATGCTTTTGCAACTGCAACACCGTCAGATGCTGCGATTCCTTTAAGCATTTCTGTCATTTCCTTATGCCAATCCTTCTTTTTCCATTGTTTCTGAGATTGCAGCGATAGCGTCATCAGCGTCTGCACCTTCAGCAGTGATTGTAACGTCAGCACCTTGACCAACACCAAGGCTCATTACACCCATGATAGATTTAAGGTTAACTGATTTACCTTTGTACTCAAGAGTGATATCTGAAGCAAATTTGCTAGCAGTTTGTACCAACAATGTTGCTGGACGTGCGTGAATACCTGTTTCTGCCACTACGTGGAAATCTTTAGAAGCCATAGTTTGACTCTCCTTTAATAGTTTTCTTGTTGAGTTACATATCTGATAACCCTTACAATTTAGTATTATATCACCTTCATTGATATTTTTCAAGTATTTTATGGACTTTCTTCAATTTCCTTTCAGATAACTTGCTGAAAATCTTCTATTAAATTTAGCAAAACACAGTATGTAGTTTTTGTTAAGTTGTCTATAATGAAATCATTGATTTTTCTGTCGTTGTTTCTCAATGCTACACTATATATTGTGTTTGTTAGTAAAATCAGTAAAATAAGTACACAAGATTTAGTTTTAGAAAGTTGACAAAGTTTTTTTTTCTGATATACTAAGAAAGTAATAAATTTTTAAAGAGGAGTTACAGAAATGGTAACCGTATATTCTAAAAACAACTGTGTCCAATGTAAAATGACGAAACGTTTTTTAGACAGTAATAATGTTGAATATAAAGAAATCAATCTTGATGAACAACCTGAATACATTGATCAAGTAAAAGAGCTTGGCTTTAGTGCTGCTCCTATTATTCAGACACCAACAGAAGTTTTCTCTGGTTTCCAACCAGGTAAACTTAAACAACTTGCTTAAGAATCAGGACAAAAGCTTCTATGTCTACCTTAGAAGCCTTTCTTTTGTAATTAGATAAAGGATTTTTTATGGGATTAAAACAACTTGAAGATGTGACTTACTTCCGTCTTAATAATGAAATTAACCGTCCTGTGAATGGACAAATCATGCTTCACAAAGACAAGGAAGCTTTAGAAGCCTTCTTTAAAGAAAATGTTGTACCAAATACAATGGTTTTTAACTCAATTACGGATAAAATTAATTTCCTCATTGAGCATAACTACATTGAGACAGCATTTATCAAGAAATACCGTCCAGAATTTTTGGAAGAACTGCATCAATTTATCAAGGATCAGAACTTCCAATTTAAGTCTTTCATGGCTGCCTATAAATTCTATAATCAGTATGCTCTGAAAACTAATGACGGGGAGTACTATCTTGAAAGCATGGAAGACCGTGTCTTCTTTAATGCCCTATACTTCGCAGATGGTGATGAAGCGATTGCTATTGATATTGCTAATGAAATCATTCACCAACGTTATCAACCTGCTACTCCTTCTTTCTTGAATGCAGGTCGTGCTCGTCGTGGTGAGTTGGTATCTTGCTTCTTGATCCAGGTAACAGATGATATGAACTCTATCGGACGTTCTATCAACTCTGCTCTTCAACTTTCACGTATCGGTGGTGGTGTGGGAATTTCCCTCAGCAACCTTCGTGAAGCTGGAGCTCCTATTAAAGGCTATGAGGGTGCTGCTTCTGGTGTCGTACCAGTTATGAAGCTTTTCGAAGACAGCTTCTCTTACTCTAACCAACTCGGTCAACGTCAAGGTGCTGGGGTTGTTTACCTCAATGTCTTCCACCCAGATATCATCGCCTTCCTTTCAACTAAGAAGGAAAACGCCGATGAAAAAGTGCGTGTCAAGACCCTTTCACTTGGTGTTGTGGTTCCAGATAAATTCTACGAATTGGCTCGTAAAAATGAAGAAATGTACCTATTTAGCCCATATTCTGTAGAAAAAGAGTATGGAGTACCTTTCAACTATATCGACATCACTGAAAAATACGATGAACTAGTTGCAAATCCAAACATCCGTAAGACAAAAATCAAGGCGCGTGATTTGGAAACTGAGATTTCTAAATTGCAACAAGAATCTGGCTATCCTTATGTAGTCAACATCGATACTGCTAACCGTGCAAATCCAGTCGATGGTAAGATCATCATGAGTAACTTGTGTTCAGAGATTCTTCAAGTCCAAGAACCAAGTCTTATCAACGATGCGCAAGAATTCCTCCAAATGGGGACAGATGTTTCATGTAACCTTGGTTCAACTAACGTGGTCAACATGATGACTTCACCTGACTTTGGTCGCTCTATCCGTGCAATGGTACGTGCCTTGACCTTCGTTACAGATAGTTCACACATCGTCGCTGTTCCTACTATCGACCACGGAAATAGTCGAGCTCATACCTTCGGTCTTGGAGCTATGGGACTTCACAGCTATCTTGCTCAACAATTGATCGAATACGGATCACCTGAGTCTGTTGAATTCACAAGCATCTACTTTATGCTTATGAACTACTGGACCTTGGTTGAGTCAAACAATATCGCACGTGAACGTGGTGTTACCTTCCACAACTTTGAAAAATCAGACTACGCAAACGGAAGCTACTTTGATAAGTACACAAGTGGTGAGTTTGTTCCAAAATCAGACCGTGTTAAAGAACTCTTCAAAGATATCTTTATTCCTACTGCTGCTGACTGGTCTGAACTCCGTGATAAAGTTAAAGCAGATGGACTTTACCACCAAAACCGCCTTGCTGTAGCACCAAATGGTTCTATCAGCTACATCAACGATGTTTCTGCTTCTATTCACCCAATTACGCAACGTATCGAAGAACGTCAAGAGAAGAAAATTGGTAAGATCTACTATCCTGCTGCTGGTTTGTCAACAGAAACAATTCCTTACTACACTTCTGCTTATGACATGGATATGCGTAAAGTCATTGACGTTTATGCTGCTGCGACTGAGCACGTGGACCAAGGACTTTCACTCACACTCTTCATGCGTAGTGATATCCCAACAGGCCTTTACGAATGGAAGAAAGAAAACAAACAAACGACACGTGACTTGTCTATCCTTCGTAACTATGCCTTCAACAAAGGTATCAAGTCTATCTACTACGTCCGTACCTTTACAGATGATGGTGGAGAAGTCGGTGCTAACCAATGCGAGAGCTGTGTGATTTAATTCAACTCTCAAAAAAATTACATTTACTTAATCCATTAAACGAAACGTATTTTGCTGATAGAATCATGTAAGAACATAAAAGTCGGGCTACCGACTTTTTGTTCGATTATAGCATAGAATTATGATAAAATAAGAATGATTATGTTATCGCATTACTACACACAGAAAGAGATTTCAAATGAAAACTTACTACAAAGCCATTAACTGGAATGCCATCGAAGATGTCATTGACAAATCAACCTGGGAAAAGCTGACTGAGCAATTCTGGCTCGATACACGTATCCCTTTGTCAAATGACCTAGACGACTGGAGAAAGCTTTCTAATAAGGAAAAAGACCTTGTTGGTAAAGTTTTTGGAGGTTTGACCCTTCTTGATACCATGCAATCAGAAACTGGTGTTCAAGCCCTTCGTGCTGATATTCGTACGCCTCACGAGGAAGCTGTTTTTAACAATATCCAATTTATGGAATCTGTTCATGCTAAGTCTTACTCTTCTATCTTCTCAACCTTAAATACCAAGTCTGAAATCGAAGAGATTTTCGAATGGACCAATACCAATCCATATCTTCAGAAAAAAGCTGAAATTATCAATGAAATCTACCTAAACGGAACTCCACTTGAAAAGAAAGTAGCTAGTGTTTTTCTTGAAACCTTCCTCTTCTACTCTGGTTTCTTCACTCCTCTCTACTATCTTGGAAACAACAAGTTGGCCAACGTGGCAGAAATTATCAAATTGATTATTCGTGATGAGTCAGTTCATGGAACCTACATCGGTTATAAATTCCAACTCGGTTTCAATGAATTGCCTGAAGAAGAGCAAGAAGAACTCAAAGAATGGATGTACGACCTTCTCTATACTCTTTATGAGAATGAAGAAGGCTATACAGAGAGCCTCTATGACGAAGTCGGATGGACCGAAGAGGTTAAAACCTTCCTTCGCTATAATGCAAATAAAGCTCTTATGAACTTGGGGCAAGATCCTCTCTTCCCTGATTCAGCTGATGATGTCAACCCGATCGTTATGAACGGGATTTCAACTGGTACATCAAACCACGACTTCTTCTCTCAAGTTGGTAATGGCTATCTACTTGGTGAAGTTGAAGCTATGCAGGATGATGACTATAACTATGGACTAAATTAATACCTAAGCTAAAAAACATCAAAGTTTAATTACAAACTAGATGTTTTTTTTTGTTTATTTTTGTTTTCTTTAAGTTGCTTAGCTGTTTAAAATATGATAAAATAATATTAGATTTGGGGGGTGGTTCAATGCTGAAGCAAGAAAAATTAGATACTATTTTAGAAATTGTTAATACAAAAGGAACTATCACTGTTAAAGAGATTATGAATCGCCTTGATATTTCCGATATGACAGCTAGACGATATTTACAAGAGTTAGCGGATAAGGATTTGCTGGTTCGAGTTCATGGAGGAGCTGAAAAACTTCGAACAGGTTCCTTATTAAATAATGAGCGTTCTAACGTTGAAAAACAAGGGCTACAAACAGCAGAAAAACAAGAAATTGCTCGCTTTGCAGGTCACTTAGTTGAAGAAAGAGAAACTATTTTCATTGGTCCAGGTACCACATTAGAATTCTTTGCGCGTGAACTTCCTATCGATAACATTCGAGTTGTTACCAATAGTTTGCCTGTATTTCTCATTCTAAATGAGCGTAAGCTAACTGATCTCATTCTAATCGGTGGTAATTATCGTTCAATTACAGGAGCTTTTGTCGGTACTCTCACTCTTCAAGATATCGCTAGTTTGCAATTTTCAAAAGCCTTCGTTAGTTGTAATGGTATCAAGGATCATGCTATCGCTACTTTTAGTGAAGACGAAGGTGAAGCACAGAAATTAGCACTAGAAAACGCCAATAAAAAATATCTCCTAGCTGACCATAGCAAATTTGATAAATTTGATTTCTTCACATTTTACAATATCTCAGATATCGACACCATTATCACTGATTCAAAATTAAGTGACCAAACACTCCAATCACTGTCTAAACAAACTAAAATTATCAAGTCAAAACCTTAAACTCTACAACTAGTCACAGAATTTAGTAGCTACTACTAATTCCGTGGCTAGTTTTTTATTTTGCAAAAATTATAAAAAGTTCCCGAAATGTTTATAGATATTTCCAAAGCACAAATCTAATAGAACGAAAAAAACCTGAAAGTTATATCTTTCAGGTTTTTTGATCGGAATAATCAACTAATAGAATCGTTAGAAGATTTATTCTTCATCATCACGCTTACGACGTTTAGCCACTAATCCTAATCCAGTTAGACCTGCTACAACTCCAAGGAGAGCATTTGCAGCTGAAGCAGTTTCACCTGTATTTGGTAATTGCTTACGGGCCTTAGTGGTATCAGTTTGAGGAGCTTGACTAGTTGAAGTCGAATGAATCATAGACGCACTTGTTGATGTTGATGCTGATTCAGATGCTGATTCAGATGCTGATTCTGAAGCTATTTCAGTCAAATAAGCATCTGGATTGTCAGTAAGATAGTTTTTGACTCTATCTCTATCAACTTTTCTTGGTTTTGTTCCTTTTACTTGATGGTTTAGCTCTCCTGTTTTCTCATTTAGCTTTAACCAACCATAAATGGTATTACGTGAGATTTGGAAAACGTGTGATGCTTCTGTTATACTACGTGTTCGCTCACAATAAGCGAGAACTTTTTACGAAAATCTATTGAATATGCCATAAGAAGATTATACCACATTGTGTACTGCTTTTGTGACTCTATAATTTCTGTAGTGGGTAAAACCACCATAGGAATTATGGAGTCTATTTTGTTGTAGAAAAAAGTCCCATAAGATCTATAATGAAAAGCGACCAAACCATCATTAGAAAGAATCATATGGAACAATTAAATTTTATCACAAACTTACTCGAAATTAAAGACAAGAACATCATAATCTTGGAATATCTTGATGCTGGAACGCGTAAAGAAATCATCACTAAGCTATAGATTATCCTACTCCTAAGTGTCATCACTGCCTAGGGAAAATGACTAAATATGACTTCCAGAAAGAATCTAAAATCCCCTATCTAGAGTTTGCAGGCTATAAGGCACTCATTCGATTGAGAAAACGCCGTTTCCGTTGTAAAGTCTGTGGAATAATGGCTGTCGCAGAGACTTCCTTAGTCAAAAAGAATCACCAAATCGCTACCATCGTTAACCAGAAAATCACTCAAAAATTAATCGAGAAAGTCCCTATGACGGCTATCGCAGAAAGTCTATCTGTATCTACTTCGACAGTCATTCGTAAATTGAAAGAATTCAAATTCAAGACAGATTTATCTTTCCTTCCAACTCACATGTCTTGGGATGAATACAGCTTCAAGAAAGGTAAGATGAGTTTCATTGCACAGGATTTTGATTCCAGAAAGATCGTAGTTATCCTGGATGGGCGAACTCAAGTGACTATTCGCAATCATTTCCTTCGTTATTCTAGTCAGGTGAGAAGTCACGTGAAAGTCATTACCATGGATATGTTTAGTCCCTATTACGATATTGCCAGAAAACTTTTTCCTAACGCTAAAATCGTTCTCGACCGCTTTCACATTGTCCAACATCTCAGTCGAGCTATGAATCGTCTTCGCATCCAAGTCATGAATCGTTTTGATCGTAAATCGCACGAATATAAGGCACTAAAACGTTACTGGAAACTCATTCAACAGG
>NZ_AJML01000023.1:0-3935 GCF_000259525.1 Streptococcus sp. SK140
GTGTTGTAACAATCATCGGTAATGCAAATCCAGATGATAAAGTTCGCACTATCACACCAGCAGACATCCTTGCTGAAATGAGCTATTTCCTCAACTTGGCTGAAGGTATCGGTCGTGTGGATGATATCGACCACCTTGGAAATCGTCGTATCCGTGCCGTTGGTGAATTGCTTGCCAACCAAGTACGCCTTGGACTTTCACGTATGGAACGTAACGTTCGTGAACGTATGTCTGTTCAAGATAACGAAGTATTAACACCTCAACAAATCATTAATATCCGTCCAGTAACTGCAGCAATCAAAGAATTCTTTGGTTCTTCTCAATTGTCACAGTTCATGGACCAACACAACCCGCTTTCTGAGTTGTCACACAAACGTCGTTTGTCTGCCTTAGGACCTGGTGGTTTGACACGTGACCGCGCTGGATATGAAGTGCGTGACGTGCACTACACTCACTATGGTCGTATGTGTCCAATCGAGACACCTGAGGGGCCAAACATCGGTTTGATCAACAACTTGTCTTCATACGGACACCTCAACAAGTATGGCTTCATTCAAACACCATACCGCAAGGTTGACCGTGAAACTGGAAAAGTAACTAACGAAATCGTTTGGTTGACTGCTGATGAAGAAGATGAGTACACAGTAGCACAGGCTAACTCTAAATTGAACGCAGATGGCACTTTTGCTGAAAAAGTTGTCATGGGACGTCACCAAGGGGTTAACCAAGAATACCCAGCTTCAAGTGTTGATTACATGGACGTTTCTCCAAAACAGGTAGTTGCCGTTGCGACAGCATGTATTCCTTTCTTGGAAAACGACGACTCCAACCGTGCCCTCATGGGTGCCAACATGCAACGTCAGGCTGTACCATTGATTAATCCAAAAGCACCTTACGTTGGTACTGGTATGGAATATCAAGCAGCCCACGACTCTGGAGCGGCTGTAATTGCTCAGTATGATGGTAAAGTTACTTATGCCGATGCTGACAAGGTAGAAGTTCGTCGTGAAGATGGCTCATTGGATGTTTACCATATCCAAAAATTCCGTCGTTCAAACTCAGGTACTGCTTACAACCAACGTACGCTTGTTAAAGTTGGTGACGTTGTAGAAAAAGGCGACTTTATTGCAGATGGACCTTCTATGGAAAATGGAGAAATGGCGCTTGGGCAAAATCCAATCGTTGCCTACATGACATGGGAAGGTTACAACTTCGAGGATGCCGTTATCATGAGCGAACGCTTGGTGAAAGACGATGTCTACACATCTGTCCACCTTGAAGAATATGAATCAGAAACACGCGATACAAAGCTTGGACCTGAAGAAATCACTCGTGAAATTCCAAACGTTGGTGAAGATGCTCTTAAAGACCTTGACGAAATGGGAATTATCCGTATCGGTGCTGAGGTTAAAGAAGGGGACATCCTTGTAGGTAAAGTAACACCTAAGGGTGAGAAAGACCTTTCAGCTGAAGAACGTCTCTTGCACGCTATCTTCGGAGACAAGTCTCGTGAAGTTCGTGATACTTCTCTTCGTGTACCACACGGTGCCGATGGTGTTGTTCGTGATGTTAAGATCTTTACACGTGCAAATGGAGATGAATTGCAATCAGGTGTTAACATGCTGGTTCGAGTTTACATCGCTCAAAAACGTAAGATCAAGGTCGGAGATAAGATGGCCGGACGTCACGGAAACAAAGGGGTTGTCTCTCGTATCGTTCCTGTAGAAGACATGCCTTACCTTCCAGACGGAACTCCAGTTGATATCATGTTGAACCCACTTGGGGTGCCATCACGTATGAATATCGGTCAGGTTATGGAGCTCCACCTTGGTATGGCAGCTCGTACTCTTGGTATTCACATCGCAACACCAGTCTTTGACGGAGCAAGTTCAGAAGATCTTTGGTCAACTGTTAAGGAAGCAGGTATGGATAGCGATGCTAAGACTATCCTTTACGATGGACGTACTGGTGAACCATTTGATAACCGTGTGTCAGTTGGTGTCATGTACATGATCAAACTTCACCACATGGTTGATGATAAATTGCACGCTCGTTCAGTCGGACCATATTCAACCGTTACCCAACAACCACTCGGAGGTAAAGCTCAGTTTGGTGGACAACGTTTCGGTGAGATGGAGGTTTGGGCGCTTGAAGCCTATGGTGCATCAAATGTTCTTCAAGAAATCTTGACTTACAAGTCTGACGATATCAACGGACGTTTGAAAGCTTATGAAGCTATTACAAAAGGAAAACCAATTCCAAAACCAGGTGTTCCAGAATCCTTCCGAGTTCTTGTTAAAGAATTGCAATCACTTGGTCTTGACATGCGTGTCCTTGACGAAGATGATCAAGAAGTTGAACTTCGTGATCTTGATGAGGGCATGGACGAAGATGTCATCCACGTAGATGACCTTGAAAAAGCACGTAAAAAAGCTGCTGAAGAAGCAAAAGCTGCTTTTGAAGCTGAAGAAGGTGCAAAAGCGGAAGCAACAGAAGAAGCTACTGAACAAGAATAAGTAGCTCACTTAGAATAGAAAGGGAAGAAATAGTGGTTGACGTAAATCGTTTTAAAAGTATGCAAATCACACTAGCTTCTCCAAGTAAAGTCCGTTCATGGTCTTATGGAGAAGTCAAAAAACCTGAAACAATCAATTACCGTACGTTGAAACCAGAACGTGAAGGACTATTTGACGAAGTCATCTTTGGTCCTACAAAAGACTGGGAATGTGCTTGTGGTAAGTACAAACGCATTCGTTACAGAGGGATTGTTTGTGACCGTTGTGGTGTTGAAGTAACGCGTACAAAAGTTCGTCGTGAACGTATGGGACACATCGAGTTGAAAGCTCCTGTATCTCATATCTGGTATTTCAAGGGAATTCCAAGCCGTATGGGCTTGACCCTTGATATGAGTCCTCGTGCCCTCGAGGAAGTAATCTACTTTGCTGCTTACGTGGTGATCGATCCGAAGGATACACCACTTGAGCACAAATCTATCATGACAGAGCGTGAATATCGTGAGCGCTTGCGTGAATATGGCTACGGATCATTCGTTGCTAAAATGGGTGCCGAAGCTATCCAAGACCTCTTGAAACAAGTAGATCTTGAAAAAGAAATTGCTGAACTTAAAGAAGAATTGAAAACAGCAACTGGGCAAAAACGTATCAAAGCTATCCGTCGTTTGGATGTTTTGGATGCCTTTTACAAGTCTGGAAACAAACCTGAATGGATGATTCTTAACATCCTTCCGGTTATTCCACCAGATCTTCGTCCAATGTTGCAGTTGGATGGTGGCCGTTTTGCCTCATCTGACTTGAACGACCTTTACCGTCGTGTTATCAACCGTAACAACCGTTTGGCTCGTTTGCTTGAGTTGAACGCACCAGGTATCATCGTTCAAAATGAGAAGCGTATGCTTCAAGAAGCGGTTGACGCTTTGATTGACAATGGTCGTCGTGGTCGTCCAATTACAGGACCAGGTAGCCGTCCACTTAAATCATTGAGCCACATGCTCAAAGGTAAACAAGGACGCTTCCGTCAAAACTTGCTCGGTAAACGTGTTGACTTCTCAGGACGTTCCGTTATCGCCGTTGGTCCAACTCTTAAGATGTACCAATGTGGTGTGCCACGTGAAATGGCAATCGAGCTCTTTAAACCATTCGTGATGCGTGAAATCGTTGCGCGCGATATCGTGCAAAACGTTAAAGCGGCTAAACGCTTGGTAGAACGTGGAGATGAACGTATCTGGGATATCCTCGAAGAAGTTATCAAAGAACACCCAGTACTTTTGAACCGCGCACCTACCCTTCACCGTTTGGGTATCCAAGCCTTTGAACCTGTCTTGATTGACGGTAAAGCCCTTCGCTTGCACCCACTTGTCTGTGAAGCCTACAATGCCGACTTTGACGGTGACCAAATGGCCATACACGTACCGCTCT